>JADKKK010000038.1 GCA_016720545.1 Myxococcales bacterium | reverse complement strand
ATGTCTGGAGTACTTCGGCTACGACATTTCGCACGACCGGCCTCACGATCAGCGCTTCGTTCCTGGCGTGGAGCCGTCGCGCAGTGGCATATTTACCGGCGACTGACGTCGACGCGCGGCACGCTCCTCGGCGGGCCCGAAGAGCAAAAGTACGGGCTCAACCTCATGAGCCTCATCGGCAGCGCGGCCACGTCGAGCTTTGCGGCCTCGCTCCCGGGCAAGATCGAAAACGAGCTGACGAAGGACCCGCGCACCGAGTTTGGCGATCGCCACTGGTGGTCAGCGTGACTGCCGGCCCAGCGGTCACCGTATTAATGATCAGCATCGCTTCGCGAAGACGACGTTGTGGGCCGTTCACCCTCGTGCTCGCAGTCTCGCGAGCGCCGAAATCCCAGGGATCCAATGACCATCTCGCTTGCCTCGCTCATCCTCAAAGAGACCCGCACGACCATCTACAACTACGCACTGAACATCACGACGAGCATCAAGCTCCCCGTCACGTCGTGGCAGATGGGCGACCCCACGCGCAGCCTCTATCACGTGCTCTCGGCGAAGCTCAAGGCGCTCGAGGCGAACGTTGCCGGCACATCTGCAGCGGCTTCCCCGACCACCCGAGGACGTGTGGCTCGGAAGGTGAACGCCGAGCATCAGTACGGCGCGATCGTGCCCTGATCCGACGTACGCCGAAACGACGGTCACGCTGAATTCAACGCCTGACGACGAAATCGGGCATATCATCGACGCGGGAGACCTGACCTTCAGCGTCCTCGACTGCGCAAAGACGGGCCGGAACACCACGGGCGGACGCTCGGTGCCACCCCGACCACGCTCGCCGTGACGGTGGTGGCCGACGATATACTGGCAGCCTCGGCGCAGCTTCGGAGATCACGCGGACTGGTGCAAGACCGCGCTGGATTGCGCGACGCACGAACGCCACGGCCGCCGGGGGCATCGACGAGCAGGACGCCAGCGCCACGAAACAGCAGTGCAAGGACATGCAGGACGCCACGAGCTTTCCGACGGCGCGCGCGGTGCATATGCCTACTTCGCGGAATCCTGACTCACGGCGGCATCAGCCCATGATCACGCGCGCTCGGACCTACGGCGACAGCACCACAGGGGTCGTGACTGTGTATCTTGCGGGGGCCCTCCGGCGGCTCTCGGCGGCCGACGTCGCCTTGCGCAGTCAGCGGTCGTGACGTGGTGCCTCCCGGGCCTTCACACCCTCGTGGCGCCGGCAGCGGCGAACGTCAGCGATCGGGGTCACGTACGAGCTTTGGCTCTACAAGTCGTAAGAAACCGTCGCCGAGGTGCGTAAGACGGTCGGACCGCGCTCGGGGGTAAAAAGCTCTTCGGCGCGCCCCATCGGCGGCGACGTCGTTGCGCCCGCGACGGCCGGGCAAGATCCACCAGTCCGACATCCTGGCCGTCGACCGTGAAGGCCATCCCGGAGGGCTTCATGTCGGCGACCGTCCTGGAGCGGGGACACACCGCTCACCAACGGCTGTCGCAGTGCTCGGCACCGTGACGGGGCTATCCACCTCGAGGACGACCCGGTACTGATATGGACTTTCGCACTCGAAATAAGCAGTCCGGGCCCGTGGTCTCATCGACGACGGCGCTGAGTCGACGTTCGTGCAGTACTCGCTTGACCTCAGCTGTCTGACGCGAGCTTGGAGCCGTGTCTCTATCTCGGCATGTCCGAGCTACCCCGACACGGCCGCGTTGCTCGGTGTCGAGGGCGCCCTCGAGGCGATCGGCCTCGACCGGCGCACGTTGCGCGAAAGTCTCGGCCCCGAGACTGCGACGAGCTACGCGGGCGCGCCTCGCGGTGGCTTTCCACGACGCGAAGAAACGCGGCGCCCCCTTCATGCTCATGCAGAAACTATAGTGGACATCGACAGCAGGGCCTTCGTCGTTCCGCACCGTCGACGCGCGCGGGAATCTGGTTTCGCAGCGCCGCCGGTGCCGAGACGTACACCGTCAACACGGGGAACTGAACTGGGAATCCCACGGTCGCGGTGCCGAACTGGGCGCGCTTTGGGTCATCATCTATCCCGGCACGCGCTGGAGCCACCGGCGAACTGGGGCTCTGCCAGCTCCTGGGGCGACACGGAGAAAACCTGGGGAACGACCGCCACGCCCTCCGAGGTGGCCGGCGGCGCGGCATCGTCGCGACTGAAGCCCGCGGGACGCGGTGTGAACATAATCATTGGGTTTCGATGCAAGAGCCGTTCTCGCCGACCGCACCTGAGCCTGACGGGCAGTGGGGCAAGCCTCGGAAGGTAGTCGCCGGCGCTCACGTCGCGACCCGACTCAACTGCAGACTACTGGGACGGGACAAGAACATGAGCACGACCTACGGCACAGCCTCGGCAATCACCATCCTCCGACGGCGACAATGATCGACGCCGCGGACGTCAACACGCCCCTCGCCGCCATCTGGGATCAGCACGACGTGCTCGCGGACACGGCCGCGCTCACGGCGATCCTTGTGCCGACGCACGGGCTCACCAGGCTCGTGCGAGGCGAGGGCCACTACGTGTTCGTGACCTCGGGCACGTACTCCGGACGACGGTGGATAGCCCGTGGATCCTGGCGTCGGGCGACGGCACCGCGGGCCGGTGGGTACGCGATGACTACGGTACCCTTGGCGTGGCGTTCACGACCTATCGGGGCGTGAACCGGCCGGCGGCGTACGTCTCCGCCGGCCCCGCCGCCGCAGGCGACACGGCTCAAACCGCGGTGGTCGTCGCCGGTGGCGCGTACAGTTACGAGCTGAAGTTCGATACGGCGTACAACGCCGGCGCGCAGGGTCGCATCATGTACTTCCCCCTGACCGACCTGCAGACCGACGACGTCATCACGGCCGCGACGGTGTACGTCACGCCCGCCGGTGCGCACGCCGGCCTCCCGGCGCTCATGCCCGGGATCTGCGTCATCCGGCGGCGGCTCAGTACGGGCGTGATCTCGTCGCTCCAGTCGGGCGGCTTCGCGCTCGACACCTCTGGCGGACTCGGCGCGTACGAGGCGACTCACGCGATCGACACCGGCGCCGCGATAGACCAGAACAACACGGTCAAGCCACAGACTTATGAGTACTTCTTGCTCGTGCAGAACGAGGGCAACACGAACGCCCTGCCGTATCTCGACGTGGGCGGCGCCTACCTCACCATCACGACTCGGAGGTACCAGCGATGACTCTCGCCGCATCCAGTTGGCTTCCCAACCTCCTCCCCGTCCTGCTCAAAATCGCGGGCGTCGCGCAGACCGCGCGCCGCTATGTGAACTTGTTGGCGTGACTGCTGTGGACGACGCAGCGAACGACCAGCTCACGATCACGGTGGTGGCGGCAGCGGCACCACGCCCACCGGGACCGGGATACCGCACATCGTTGGCGGCGTTCAGGACGCGGCGTCAAGTCTGGTCGTGAATGCCGACGTGCACGCGTCGGCGGCTATCGCGCTGTCGAAGCTTGCCGGATTCGGTACCGGCGTGGAGACCTTTCTTGGCACTCCGTCCAGCGCGAATCTGCGAGCCGCCCTCACAGACGAGACGGGCACGGGTGCGGCCGTATTCGCGAGTTCGCCGACGCTGACCACGCCGACGCTCACGACGGCGCAGATGACAAACCCGTTCATCAACGGCCAAACGCAGGGCGCGGCCATCGCGGTCGCGGCGCTCGAGATCGACTGGTCGCTCGGCCCGGTCCAAACCAAGACCCTCGCCGCCGGCGCGAACACGTTCACGTTCTCGAACCAGGCGAGCGGCATGGTCATCGTGGTCCGCGTGACCGGCGCGGCCTCCACGCTGACATGGCCAACGGTAAAGTGGGCTGGCGGCGCGGCACCGACGCAGACCGCGAGCGGCATCGACGTCTACACCTTCGTCCACGACGGCACCTCGATCTACGGTTCGGTAGTCCAGGCAATGGCATGATCGCGCCGTTCTCGTTCATCAAATCGAGCGCCGCTGCGGCTCACGATCCGGCAACAGACAACCTGTCCGTGTGGCTCCCGCTCCGACAGCGTGACGGGCACGGGTGCGACGCTGTCGTGGGCCAGCAAAGCAAGTGCTGGCGTGTCCGGCAGTACCACAGCCCACGACCACCAAACGGGGTACGGCGACGTCGTATTCCAGCCGTCGACGGCACTCAACGGACACAACTCCGTTATCTGGGAGCCGACGTATCCTCTACTCGTGTCTGGCGACAAAGCCCGCACGCTGCTCGGTGCGGGCGATTCGACGGCGGCGAGCTACACGGCTGCATATGTCGTCCAACCGATAAGCGCGAACGTTTTTGGCGTCGACGGCGGCGGCAAAACGACCGGGCTCAACTCGACGATATGGGGCGACGCGGAAGGGAAGCTGGTCCATGCGTTCATGGACGACGGCGGCACGTGCAAATTCGGTGTGCATCACACCAACGCGGACGCCTCGACCGAGGGCGGAACGACTCCCGTCGTGTGGCCCGGCGGATGGGGCGCATGGGGGCTCGTATGGATGAGTTACACCAACGGCGGGAACGTCCGAGTGCGCATCAACGGCTCGAACGTGAGTGACGAAACATCGGCACCAACCAAAGCCCCGTCGCCGCTGGATACCCATCGTATATGGGCACTCTCGGAGGCGGCCTCTACGTCGCTGAGTTCCGCCTCGTCGAGATGATGATCTTCCCCGGCCAGGCGCTCACGGGCGCGGCGCTCACAACGCGCGAGGCGGGCTATTTCGCGACTCGCTACCCCTCACTGGGACTCTGACCATGGCATACGATCCCGACCGAATCCCCACGCTCCCCCGGCCTGCCGCGCTCCCTCGCGAGGAGGCGCCCACGCCCATCCCGCGCTCGTCGCTCGAGGAGCTCCGGGCGGGTGAGGACCCGTATATCGCCGCGCTCGACGAGCTGCGCGTCGAGGTGCTCCGCCTGTCGGCGCGCCTCCCGGAGCTCGACGCGCGCACGAGCAAGACTGACCTCGCGCAGGAGGCGCGGCTCAGCGAGCACGAGATGCGCCTCGCGCGCATCGAGGCCGCGTCGAAGGCGGCCGCGAGCGATACGAGCACCCTCGTGCACGCGCTCACCGGCAAGCTCTCGCCGAAAGTCCTGGGCGCCTTCGTCGCGCTCGGCACGCTCGTCCAAATCTTGCTCCAGGCCTACCGCCAGCTCCACGGAGGGTCGAGGTCGCTGAGGAGGCCTCGCGCCAGACCCTCGCCGCGCACACCCGCACGCTCGCGCTCCTCGACGAGCAGGGGCGCGAGGCCGCGGCGCACCGGGGGCTCGTCGAGGCGTTCGTCGCGGAGCAGCGCGCGGTGAACGCGACGCTCACGAAGCACCTCGCGCGCCTGGTCGTCGTGCCCGCGAGCGAGGGGCTGCCCGCAGGGGTGGTCTACGAGCCTTCGCCGCTCGTGCGGCGCCTGTCAGGACTCTTCGGGTCGCGCCCCTCGACGACGCGCCTTCTGCTCGCCGCCACCATCGCGGCCGCGCTCGCCGGCAGCCTGTCCGCGTGCGCCGCGTTCGGTGCCGCCCACGCCATGATCGGAGTCCCATGAAGAAGCTCAGAATTCACACGCTCCGCGCCTTCGTCGCTGCCCTGCTCGTCGCCGCGCTCGCCATGATCTTCGTCGGCCCGCTCCTCCTCGGCTGCACGCCGCGCGCGCAGACGGCCGCCGAGGTCGCGGCCTACGGGGCGGCCCTCGAGGCGTGCGCGGTGCAGGCGAGCACCTGCCCCGGCTACGTCGCGTGCCGCCAGCGCGTCGCCGCGCGCTACGGGCGGGCCTACTCGGGGCGGTGCGTGCCGTGACGGCCATCCTGCTGTCCGTGCTCTCCGCCCTCGAGAGCGTCGTCGAACTGATCCGCGAGAGCGGCACCGAGGCCGAGCGCGAGGCGCTGTTTGTCGCGACCGAGCGGCTCGCGAGCATCCACGCGCGCGCGAAGTTCGCGGCGCTGAGGGAGGACACGTGAGCGGCCAGTGTCTCTGCTCGTGGTGCGTCGAGGCGCGGCAGCGGGCGAGGACCGCTGAGACCGCCGACCTGCGCGGCCTCGCGGCCTACGACCAGGCGCGACTTGTAAGCCCGGCTTACACGTTCCGCGCGCGCGTGGCCGGCGAGCGCGCCCGGGCCATGCGCGAGGCGCGCGAGAGGGCGGGGGCGTCGTGTCCGTGAGGCGGATCCTGCCCGAGGCGGCGTATGACTTCTGGGCCCACGACGGGCGCGACGGGGAGCGCGGGGCGATGCGCGACACCGCGGCCGAGGCTCGCGCCGACGTGAAGCGAATCCGCGCCACGCTGGACCACTGGAAGCGCGACGCGATCCAGCTCCAATGGGCGGTGAATGAGCGCAAGGTGCTCCGCCTGCTCGCCACGAAAGAGGCCCCGTGACCAGCCTCCCCGGCCTCCGCCTCCCCGACTACGTCGACGCGATCGACGTGTCGCGCGTCCAGGTCGTCGAGGACGCCGACGCCGTGCGAGCCGCGGGCTTCCTCGCCGCGTGGGCGAAGGCCTCCGAGGGGCTCGGCTACTGCGACCCCGAGGTCCAAGAGCACCTTCGCCGGCTCTCCGGCGCGGGCATCATCACGAGCGTCTACGCGTTCGCCCGCGTCCAGCAGGGCGATCCGGCGGCGCAGGCGCGCAAGGCGTTCGCGTGCGCTGGCGACGTCTACCAGACCCGCGTGATGTTGGACCTCGAGAGCGCGCCGAAAGAGTGGGGCAGCGTGCAGCTCTGCGACTTCGCCGCGGGCTTCTTTGAGGGCCTCGACGCGGAGGGTGCGGGAGACGGGACGTTCTACACGTACACCTCGTTTCTCGCCGAGCGGCTCCACCCGGAGATTGCGCGGCGCCCGAAGCTCATCGCCAAGCCGCTCCACCTCGCCGAGTACCGCAGCCTCAGCACGTCGTGGGCACCCACGGCGGCGTCAGACCTTCGCCGCCGTACCGCGCCGTGGAAGGATTGGACGGCGCTGCAGTACAGCGGGAACGCGGGCTTTCGCGTGCCGGGCATCGTGGGCGACTGCGACCGCAATCTTGTGCGAGCAGCCAACGTGGACGAACTGCGGGCCTTCTTCGGGCTACCTCCAGAGGGCACGACGCTGGACATGGGCGGCCCGGTGCACGGCACGCACGTGGTGGACGCGGCGCTCGGGGAGCGTGACGAGCCGGGCGAGGCCTAGTCTTCGCGCGCGGCGAGTAGCTCCGCCACCACCCCCGAGGCGCCGCGAGGATGCCCCGCGCCGCGTCGGCGCAGCTCCGCCGCCACCTCGGGCGGGAGGTTCACGGGCGCGCCCTCGGCGGCTTCATGGCGCGCACGATGGCCTCAGCGAGCTTTGCGGCTTCCTCGCGTGCAGTCTGCACGTTTAGTTCGCCCGAGCGGCATCGCGGCTCGAGGAGCTTCTCGACGCGGCGGCCGACGGAGTACGTGTCGACGGGCCGCCCGTCGGGCGTGTGGTGCGGCACGGTGAGCACGTAGCCGAGCGCCGCGTGCCACTGTCGCGGCAGCAGGACGCGATCGCACGGCCACGCGCGCGGCAGGTCGAGGGAGAGCTGCGTCACGGCGCGCACCGGCCGCCGTAGGCGAACAGGCGCGGCTCGGTCCCCCGCGCGACGACGCACCGCTCGTGCGTGCCGTGCCACGGGCAGCGGACCGGGCGCGCGCCGTGGGCCTCGCACGCCGTCACGGCTGTACCTCGAAGGCGCGCGCGGGTGCCGAGGCGACCCACTCGATCACGTCGGCTAGGCCGTCCCACGCGGTCCCAAAGGTCGGCGGGTTGCCGTACTGCACTCCGGTCAAGATCATGCGCCGGTCGGGCGCGTACAGGGCCCACGGGTGATTCGCCGTCGGATGGCCGCAGTGCTCGATGCGCCAACCCCGAACGTGAGCCCAACGCGCGTTGCACTTGCCCGGCGGCCCCGGCTCGCGTGTCCAGCCGGCGGCGGCCATCGCCTTCGGGCTCGGAGGCGTGCGATGCCTCACGGCTGCCTCGCGGCGGTGGGGTCGGTCACCTCGCGCACGAACGCGACGCCATCGTCGGCGTAGACCTGCGCGAACGTCCCGCACGCGCACCGGAACGTAGTGACGCCGTCGTCGATCCATCGCCAGTCACACCATCGGCAGCGGCAGGCGGTTCGGTGCTGGATTTCGTTTCCGTCGCGGTCCACGCGCCCCCGGGTCTGCGCCTCGATGAGCGGATCGCCGCATTCGGGACAGTCGAGCCACGGAGCCGCGCTCACTTCGCCCTCGCGGCGGCGCGGAAGGCGAGGGCGCGATCGAGCAGGACGAACGTCGCCCGCCAGTGGTTGCGCGGCAGGACGGCGTCGAGCGCGATGAGCGGCAGCGTGCCGAGGCTGCGCCCCACGCGTCGCACGCGTTTCCCCGACGCGTCCCCGAGGCAGACCATCGCTCCCCGCCAGCAGTCCAGCGCCCCCCGCCGGCACGCCTGCCGGCGCTCGCGGTCGAGGCGGGCGTCTAGGCGCGAGATGGTGAGCCACATGGGATCGCCGCCGGTGATGTCGCCATCGTCGTCGATCTCGTGGAGCCACCGCGCCACATCCGCCGCCGTGACGAGGTCCGTGGGGCCCGCGTAGGGCGTGGGGTCTACGGGGGTGGCCATGACTAGGGGTCCTCTGAGTGCGGACACACGCCCGAGAACTCCACGCACCGCGGGTCGGGCTCGCTCACCCACGGGTGCTTGGGGCAGTCCGAGCAGTGGTGCGGCCGCCTCTCGTCGTTGCCGCCGCAGCACGCGAAGGGGTCGGGCGGGGTGAAGTCGTGCCCGTGAGGCGACGAGCACTTCCGCTTGCCGCGCGTGTAGTGCCAGCACCCGCAGTGCCTGCACTCCACGTAAGGGCTCACGGCTCCCCCAGTGCGGCGCGGTCCAGTCGGGTGACGAGAGCGTCGCCGCCACGCCGCCACGGCATGTCTCGCAGCATGTCGCGGGCCTCAGCGGACAGCGCCCGCAGCCGCTCCACCTCCGCCTCCGCAGCCCGGAGCCGCGCGGAGAAGGCGGGCCAGGCGTCGTGCAAGTACTCGTGTGGCTCCGTGTAGTGGCGCCCTGTTGTGCGCAACTCTTCGCGGATCCTCTCCGCATCCTCCGCGTGGAGTGCGTCCAATTCGTCGAGGGTCTTCATGGGGCCTCCAGGGCTTCGATGGCTTCGTCGAGGACGTCGCGCGCGTTGTCGCGGCACATGTCCAGGCCAGGCGCCTCCATCGCGCGGTACTCCCGCGCCGCCTCCGCGACCGCCCGAAGCCGCGCGTTCTCGGCGAGGAGGGTGTCGAGGTCGTCGATGATGCGCTCGGCCGCCGCTCCGGTCCGCTCGCCCATGCGACGGATCGCGCCGACCAGATACAGCCTATCCAGCGGGCTCGCCTTCAGGTCAGCCACGCGACACCTCTCCGAGCATGCGGGCCAGGGCCTCACGCTGGCCTTGCTCGGTAGGTGGTGACGGGCTCGACGGTCCACATGGTCCAGTCAGGCGCGCCGGGCTCGCGCACCCACACCCGTATGGGCTCGCGAAGCCCTCGCTGGGCGGCGTACGTCTCGGCCGCATCCTGCGGGCCCTCGGCGTCAACCGTCCTATCGTCTGCGGACGCGGCCACCTCGAACCTCACGGCTCCCCCAGTGCGGCGAGGGCGCGGCGCAGCTCGGCGATCGTCGCGAACGCCTCGGGCCCCGCGTCGTTGAGGGCGATGTTGCACGCGTCCCGAGCCGCCTCCGCGACCGCCCGAAGCCGCGCGTTCTCTGCGATCAGGGTGTCGACGTCGTCGCACGCGTCCTCGGCCACGCACCACGCGCGGATGCTGAGGTGGTCTCGTGTGTCGTCGTGCAGCCACTCGCGAAACCGGTCGCGCCGCTCCTGCGTCGTCTTCAGGTCAGCCACGCGACACCTCCCCGAGCAGGCGGGCCAGCGTCGCGGGCACGTCGGCGGTGGGGACGCCGTACGCGTAATGCTCGCCGGGCACGTCGGGTCGGCGCGTGACGTACACGTCCCACATGCCCGTGGTGCCTGGCACCCGCTCGCTCGTCCGCGAGATTGTGACTCCAGTCCCCATCCCCACCGCCTGCGCGACGAGGCACCGCTCCTGCCGCACGCGGGCGGCGAGGGTGCGGACTCCGGCGCGGCGGCAGTCGTCGTGCGAAACGGAGATGGTCCCGCCGCCGTGGGTCTCGTAGATTTTGCGGTACAGGTCCACCAGCTCGTCATCCGTCGCGCGGTCCAGCGCGGTGAGGCGGGCGAGCTCGGCGCGGAGGGCGCGCGCCGCCTCCTCCGCCTGGTTGATCCTCGCGAGCAGGTCGTCCCGCTCCCGCTCTGCCTTCTCGGCGCGTGCGGTCAGGATGCGCGCTCGCATCTCCGCGTGGCTCTCCGTCTCAGCAAGCTCCCGCTCCGCCTTCTCGGCGCGGTCCTTCAGCCTGCGGAGCATCGCCACGCCCACCGGCTCGGCCTCCTGCCCGGCGGCCCAGACGATACGCACATGCTCTGCGAGCATCTCCCCCGTCACATACCCCGCGCGCTCCAGGTCGGCGGGGGTGGCGTCGCGGGCCACGCCGCCCGTGATGCCGAGCCGCGGACCTGCCTGGCTCTCGTACTCCTCGGTGACGCACGACGGCGGCACCAACACAAGACGCTCGCGCGTCGGCGGTGCGGGGGTCTCGATGATGATTGGCTCGCTCACTTCCCACCAGCCTTTCGGTACGCGTCCACGGCCTCGCGAAATTTCACCCATGCCGACCCGAGGCGACCGTCGTCCCCGTGGTCTAGGTAGCGCATCGCCGCCCGCACCACCTCCGAGGGGTCGGGGCCGGCGGCGGCGAGGACGCGGCGGGCGCGGTCTATGATGGGAGCGAACGGCCTTATCTCGCCGCGCGGCTGGTCGTCCCACGCCACCAACTCCCGCAGCACCGCGACGGCGCTCGCCTCGCTGGGCTGCTGCGTGGGCTCTGCGCTGGGCCGCGCCCGCACGATGCGGATGACTCGGGCGGTGGGGACGCTGCGGCGAACGGAGGCAAGCGCATCGCGCGCCCACATCCCGCCGCCCGCATCCGGCCACCGTAGCGCACACCCGAGATGCGCGCTTGCGCCTCCGATGGCTCCGCATCCCTCATACGGCCCACCCTTCACGCCCTTCGGCGCGTGAGTGATGGCGTAGGCGATGACTTCTCTCTTGCTCATCTCGAATCTCCCTCAAGCTCGAACAGGTCAACCTCTTCGCCGTAGTACCCGTTCGACATGCCGCACCATCGCAGGGTCACGTACCCCTTGGCCGTCCCGAGCTTGTAGAAGGGTCCACGTGGTGCTCTCGTCGCCGGGCGCACCTTTATCAGTCGACTCCTCGGCCATGGCGATGGGGGAGCCCACGAGGTCAGCGAGGTCGCCAGTCACGTCCTCGAGCCATACCGACTCGCAGCAATCCTGCATGTGCTCCAGCCGGTAGGACGGCCCGCCGTCTCCGGCGAAGGTGACCGTCGCGTCTGTCTCCGTGACACTGGCGAACGTCCGCCCTATCAGCGCATCAATCTTCACCGGCTTTGCGTATCCCATGTTCTCCACTCCCTTCGAGGGCCGGCCGGGAATCGAACCCGTGCAACCCATTCGGCCATGGCGCACTGCGTCTAAAAAGGGATCTCCGAGTCTTCAAAGTCGGGCTCGGCGCGCGTCGGCGCTCGCTGCGCCTGCCGCGTCGGGGCCTGGCCGCGGGGCTCGCCCGCGCTGCCCTGGAGCGTGACCTCGCTGACCTTCACCTCCACGCTGGCCTGCGTGGAGCCGTCCTTCTTCGACTCGAATAGCCGCACGCTGAGCGCGCCAACGACGGTCACCGCGTCGCCCTTGCGCAGGTGGGGAGCGAGCGCCGCGCCGCGCTTGCCCCAGAGCGTGCAGCGCACCCACGTAGTGCGCCTCTCTCCCTTTACGCGCTCGTCGACCGCGAGCGAGAACTCGCACAGGTCATCGCTGCCCACCTCGCGCATCTGCGCGTCCGCCCCGAGTCGCCCTGCCACTGTCGCTGAAATCATGATGCCGCCTTTCGCTTCGTTCCGATTCGTTTCCAGACTGGGAAGCTCGACGACGTGAGGCACGCCGCGAGGTCCTCTTTCGCAGCGCCCGCGCGCTCGGCGAGCGCGAGCGCCGCCTTCGCGTCGATGCCCTGTCGCGATTGCCGCACGGCCGCGTAACGCCGCCGTCGAGCAGGTCGAGCGCCTCGCCAGGCTGGCGCTCGGCGTACTCGCGTAGGTCGGCCTTCAACGTCGGAGGCGCTTCTCCACGAGCGGCAGCAAGTCGACCGCGAGCCGCGCCGTGTCGTCGTCGACGATGCCCACCACGAGCGGGTTCCGCCGCTCACGGACAAGCTCGACGACGTCGGGGGCTGCGAGCTGCTCGGCCGTCGCGACGAACGCCGGGCAGCGACCGCGCAGCGGACAGTAGGCGTCGCCGCAGTGGTCGCCGGGCACGGGCGGGCCGGGCTGGCGCGTGTGGAGCTCGTGGAGCAGCGCCGCCGCGTCCATCGCGTCGATGCTGCCGTGGTCGTAGACCTTGGCGGCCTGGTTGTGCTCGAGGTGCACCGCGTGAAGGCTCGCATGCTCGCCCCCGTACGCCGCGAGCACGAGCGCGCCGAGGGTGCGCAGCTGCTCGCGAGCGTGCCGCGCGCCGTGCTCGCCTGATTTCCAGTCGGCTACGAGCCAGTGGCCCCCGCCGAGGTGGGCCACCACGTCAGCCGTCCCCGTGACCGTGCAGGTAGGGTGCGCGGCGTAGACCTCGCGGCCGACGCCGAGGAAGCGCGCGCGCTCGCCGTCGTATCCGTACGCCTGTTCGCGCCCGTGGTCCTGCGGGCAGTGCTCGCGCAGGTAGAGTTGCGCTGCGCGAAGCCGCGTGTCCAAGCAGTTCTCGATCGCGTAGGTGTCGGTCCCGTCGTCCTCCTCGATGAGCTTGTGGAGCTTGTCCCCCTCGCTCATCGCGTCGTTCACCGGCTCGACGGGCAGATCCACGGCCTCGTCGAGCCAGTACCCGCAGGCGATGGCGCGCGCCGAGGCGCTCGCCGTGATGCGGCGCCGGCTCACTGCGCGCTCCGGACGGCGGCGAGCCGCGCGGTGAACGCCGCACGGAGGCGCGGCGTCTTCTCGGCGGCGGGCACGTCCGCGGCGAACGCGGCGAGCTCCCCGGCGGTCGCCAGCTCGGCGAGCCGGGCGATGTTCTGCGCCTCGGTGTCCACGGGCGAGCACACCACCTCGGCGCTCTCGGGCGGCGCGGGCAACGTCTCGGCGCTCGAGGCCGGCGACGCGGCGGCGAGCGTGCGCCGCGGGGGCGGCTGTACGACCGGGCGAGGCTCGACGGTGCGCACCTCGGCGCCCGGGATCTCGTCGGGGTCGTACAGCCCGCCCACCACATCGGGGTAGACCGCGCGCGCAAGCTCGGCGCTGGCCCTCGCCCGGAGCATCGCGTGGGGGTACTTCTTCCAGTTGTCCTTATCGGTCAGGCGCGCGCGCGCCCCGCTCGATGGTGAACGGCATGCGCACTGGGGGCTTGCCCGCGGCGCGTCGTCTCGTAGGTGGCGATCGTGTCGCTCGACTCGACGAGCACGAACCCCTCGCAGAGATCGGGGCGCCGCTGGACGATGCCCGCGATGAGCGCGGCGCTGAGCACCGGCTTGCCCTCGATGACGTGGATCGACCGCAGCGACGCCATCGGCGAGAGGCCCAGCTCGGCGCCCGTCGCGATGATCGTAAACGCCGCCTCGGGCGACGCGATGCCACGCGGCAGCAGGCCGCTCGCGTGGAACGTCTGCGCGAGCTTCCAGGCCTCCGCCATGGTGCGCGGCGCGAACACCTCGCCCGTCGTCGGCGCTGCCGTCATCTGCCCCACCGTCGCAATCGCCGTCTCGCTCATGAGACCCTCCGCGCCCGCAGGAGGGCGTCCACGTCGGCCGCCCGCATCGCGAGCAGCTCCTCCACGCTCACGCCGGCGCGCATCGCCAGCGTGAGGAACCACCCGCGCACGGGGCCGCGGAGCTTCACAACTCGCCCTCGCGGCCCGTGCCGTCGCAGCCCTCGCAGCGGAGTCGCTCGCGGCAGTCGGGAGCCTCGCGCTCCCCGAAATAGGCCGGGGCGAAACTCCCCGCGCCGTTGCATTCGTTGCAGTCGTTGTGCTCGTCGTCCATGTCCCGGAGCATGCGCCAGCATGAGAAAAACGTCAATGCCTTTTTTCTCACCTTGCGAAAAAAGATTCCCGCTGCTAGGACTGGAGCATGGCAAACACAATTTGTGAACGGCTCGCGGAGACGCGGGCCGAAGCAGGCTACTCGCGGAGGGCGCTCGGCGTCGCCGCGGGTCTTTCGGCGCGCATCGTCGCGCTGGTCGAGTCGGGCAAGACGGCCCCGAAGCGCTCCACGCTCGAGCGGCTCGCCGAGGTGCTCGGCTGCCACGCTGAGTGGCTCGCGACGGGCAACGGGCCGCGCATGATGCGGCGGAAGAAGGTGGCGTCATGACCGCGCGCAAGAGGCCGACGGCCGACCCCACGAACCCGGCGCACTACCGGAACCACGCCAGCGGCATCGAGTGCATCCGGGTGACCGAGCACATGAACTTCTGCCGCGGAAACGCGGTCAAATACATCTGGCGCGCCGGAGAGCGACCCGCGCGCGAGGTGGAGGACCTTCGCAAGGCGATTTGGTACCTCGAGCGCGAGGTGCAGCGGCTCACGCGGCCCATCCCCTACGACATCGTGCCGGCGGTGCGGAAGTGATCGCCGCGTTCGCCGTGGGGCTCGTGGTGATGGTCGCGCTCCACGAGCTCGCGACGCGCAGGATGCGCGCGACGCTCGCCGCCTGCTCGGCCGGGGGCCGCGATGAGCCCCGACGCCGCCATCATCGCCATGGCCATGCGGTCGCTCGCCCCGACTGGCGACGTCGACGCGCTCGCCGCTGCCATCGCCGCCGAGGCGCACACATGGGACGAAGTGACGTGGGCGGTGGGCGTCGCGTTCCGCGAGTCGTCCAACAGGCTCGGCGTCGTCGGCGACCAGGGCCGCGCGCTCTGCGCGATGCAGCTGCACGCCGCGCCGCGCGAGGTGCTCACTGACGCGCGGCTTTGCGTTCGGATCGGCCTCGCCCGGCTGCGCGCCTCGGCCGCGCTCTGCCCGTCGTCGCCGCTCGCGGCCTACGCTGGCGCGCCGTGCGGCTCGGCGCACGCGGGGCGCATCTCTCGCGACCGCTGGCGGGTCGGGTCGCGCGCGATCGGGCGGGTGCTGCCGTGAAGGCAAGACGACACGAGCGCGCAGGCGACGTCAGCGAGTGCAACGCGAGGCTTGCGCGGCGGAGCGCGCGCCTCAACGACCTCGAGGCCGAGCGCCTCGAGCGCGAGATCGCGCGCTCCAGCATCGAGCGGACGGCTCGCGCGGCGGGCGTAAGCATCACGGCGATCGAGGGCGCGCGCTACTCGGGCGCCTCGACGCCCGCGACGATCGCGGCCGTCCGCGCGTGGCTTGGGGGGCTGCCGTGAGCTGGTCGATCCACCACGGTGAGGCGTGGGAGTGGCTTCGCTCTCTCCCAAGCGCGAGCGCCGATGCTCTCGTTACGGATCCGCCGTATTCGTCGGGCGGATTCACGCGCGGGGATCGGATGGCGGATCCGTCGGCAAAGTACCGCGCGAGCGGGGCGGCCGAGGTCACGGAGACCTTCAGCGGGGACAACCGCGATCAGCGGTCCTTTGAGCGCTGGCTCGCTCTCTGGTTGACCGACGCGCATCGAGTACTGCGCCCTGGCGCGCGCGTGCTGATCGCTACTGACTGGAGGCAACTCCCGGCGGTCTGCGATGCGATCCAGGCCGGCGGCTTCGTCTGGCGCAGCATCGCAATCTGGATGAAGCTGGGCGCCTCGTCCTACGACTCAGGCGATTCCGGGGGATGCGGAGTTCTTCGTTTGGGGGAGCAAGGGCGCGCTCCCGTTGGCCGGGCCGTGTCTGCCTGGGACCTTCGAGAGCGAGGCGCCGGAGGTGGCGTGTGCCCCGGTCGGGACGGCGAGGCGCCTTCACCTGACCGAGAAGCCGGTTCGTGTCATGGAGGCCGCCCTGGCCTACGTGCCGAGCGGGCTAGTCCTCGATCCCTTTACAGGCTCGGGGTCGACGGGCGCGGCCGCGATTCGCCGCGGGCTGGACTTCGCGGGATGCGAGCTTTCTGCGCACTACCATGCGCTCGCATCCCGTCGCCTCGAGGCCGAGTCGCGCGGCGTTGATGGCGTAGCGGCGGCAATGGACGGGCAA
>JADKKK010000037.1 GCA_016720545.1 Myxococcales bacterium | reverse complement strand
GGCGCTCAACATCCGCTGGAACAACGACGCCACGCCGGGCACCGCGCCCTGTCAGGTGTCGCTCCGTCGGACATCGACGACGCCTCGCCGATGGCGCTCGAGCCTGCGTGCTGGAAGAGCGGCGCGACCGTGGGCGACACGACGACCTCACGTCACCGCGTTCATCCTGTCGTTGGGCGACCTTCACGACGCGGACGCGGATTGCGGCGGCGTGACGAACGCGCGCTCACCGGCAACGCCACGGCGAAGACCACGGCGATGCTCACGCACATCATCACGGCGGTGAATGTCCCGGTGCTCGCTCGAAGCATGACCTTCACGGTCACGCCGACGGCGGCCTGCTCGGCATCGACGATCTCATGCTCCACGAGGCCCGCCTTCGCTGCGTGCGCAAGGCCTCCTGATTCATCGGAAAGGACTGAACGATCGCGGTCAGGAATTCAACCTCATCAGCTCGGACGCGCAGCGCGCTCGAGGACTTCGCCCAGGGCTTCGCCCTCGCGCTCACGCAGCCCGGGGTCGAGCAGTGGGCGAAGGAAAACGGGCTCTACCGCTCCTCGCGCGCGCTCGGACCACGTACCCCGTCCCCGTCTCGGCGGCCGGTTACGCCGAGTTCAAAGGGCGACGTCAGAGTCCGCGACATCTTCCAGAAGTCGCTCTCGCTCACCCCCGCAAGACCTGGCAGGACGGCGTCGCCGAGCCGCCAGCGTCATCGAGGCGCCGGGCTTCATCGGCTGGACGTCGGAGCCTGCAGCCATCGCGGCGCCGCCTCGGCGCTGCTCAACCAGATCATCGCGGATGCCTCGCGGCAAACGCGACCTGCTGGGACGGCTCGGCCTTCTTCGCTGACGCGCACCCCTTCCAACGTCTTCGACGTCGACGTCGGCACGTACGACAACGACTTCACCGGCGCGGGGACCACGCTCACTGCGGCGAACCTGAAGCTCGCGAAGTCGCGTATGCGCGACATCAAAGCCCCGAACGGGAAGCCGCTCGGGCTGCGCCTGACGCACCTCCTCATCCCGTCCGCGCTCGAGGAGACCAGGACCTGCTCGAGCAGGACATGGTGATCCAGGCGGTCGGCTCCGCACTTCGCGGCGGTCGACAACCGGCACAAGGGGACGGTCAAGATGATCATCTCCGACGAGCTCGCCGACGACGCGCAGTGGTACGGCCTCGGCCTGAACAAGCCCGGCATGGTCCCCTGGATCGTGCAGGACGAAGGCGCGCCCGAGGAGATCCGCTCGGACAAGACGAGCCACCTCTACCAGACGACCCTCAAGGTCGGCGTGGCCTACGTGCTCCGCGGGAACGGCGTCCTCGCCCTCCCGCAGTGCATGCAGCGCTGGGCCGGCGCGGCCTGACCAGGAGCCCCATGAACGACATCGAGGAAACCGAATCGCTCGAGCTCGAGGCCAAGCAGCTCGAGAAGAGCATCGCCGACGCGAAGGCCGCGGGGCAGACGCCCCGCGCCGAAGCGCTCACCGCGCGCCGCGAGCGCGTCCTCGCCCGGCTCCGCGACCTCTGACCCTCTGACCTGACACGTACCTCCCACGTTGCCTTGCCTCGCCTCCTCGTTGAGCGCGGGGCGGTGGCGTTGTGGCACAGGACCTCTACTGCTCGCGTGGCGACGTGACCGACCGGCTCTCGCCGGGCTCGGTGGTGTCGCCCGCTGGCATGTTGGCGTCGTGCCTCGCCTCGACGGACGTGCTCACGTACGACGGCCACGGGCTCGGGACGGATGACGAGGTCACGGTCCGTGCGGCGAGCGCGGGCACCCTGTCGGCCCCCCTCGTGGCCGGCACGGTCTACTACGCGATCCGGCTGTCCAACGCGGAGTTCAAGCTCGCGGCGACGGCCGGCGGCTCGGCGATCAACATCACGAGCAACGGCGTCGAGATGACGGTCATCCGTGAGCCGAAGTTCGATGACGTGATCGAGTTCTGCTCTCGCCTGGCCGACACGTCTCTCCCGGCGCACCTCGTGCCGCTCACCGCGCCGATTCCCCCGCTCGTGCGCGGCTGCGTGGCGGACATGGCCGCCAAGCGCGTCCTGAATGCGAACGGGCAGAACAGCGAGGCGGTGAAGGCCACCGACCTCGAAGCAAAGGCCATCCTCGAGCGCTTTGCCGCGGGCATGCCCCTACGTGGTGGCACCGCGCAGACCCCGACGAACCTCGCCATCACCGCCACGTCTGTCAGCTCCGGCGCGGACCCGCGCGGGTGGGGAAGCGGGCTCCCATGAGCGGCACCGCGAACCTCAAGAAGTTCGCCGCCTCGCTGCGTGGAGCCCCGCGCGTCGTGGGGGCACCGCGGCGGCGCGTGCGCGCCCGTCCTCACGAGCCTCGTGCTCGAGACGTCGCGCTCGAGCGCGGACGCTTACGGCGCCGCCTGGGCACCCGGTGAGAGCGGCCAGGTCGTCACGCTGCGGAAGAGACGGCGCGCTCCTCGACGGCGTCCGGTACGTGGCGATCGGGCAAAAGCTCCGCCTCCGCTCACGACGAAGTGCGCAAATACCAGGTGGGAGGCGCCCGTCGCGCCGCGCAGGGTGCGCCGCTTCCGCCCGCCTACGCCGCTGCCCTCGCCGCCACGGCCGCCCAGGTCATCGGGGAGGCGCTCCGATGATCCACGAGATCGCCCGCGAGCTCCGCACGCTCCTCGAAACCGCCGGCGTCCCCATGCCCGTGGTCGACGGGCCCGAGCGCACCACATCAGCGGTCACCCCGCGCGAGCGCATCGTCGTGGAGCGGCTCCGCGCGCCCGAGCAGATCCTCCCGCCGAAGGGCGCGAACACCCGGAACCCGGTGCACGTCTTCGACCGCAAGCTCGCGGCGAAGATCACGGTCTACGCGCAAGAGCCGCGCGCGGGCGCGCAACACCACGAGCACGTTCGGCGCGCTGACCGCGTCGTCGACTCCGTGCTCGCCGCGCTTCGGCAGGTGCTCGTCGCGCGCAAGAACGGCGCGGAGATCGGCGCCGGTCAGCTCGTCGAGCTCGAGGACACGAAGGGCACGCCGGTGCCGAACTTCGCTGTCTACGAGATCCCGTTCTCCGTCCGCCGCGCCGTCGAGGTTCGCACCTGGGCGGGCTCGGCCGCCGAGGAGGGCGGTGCCTTCACCGCCACGACGGTCGCGAGCACCACGGTCGTCGGCCTCGCGGGCGACCCGACACCACCAACCGAAACCGGATGCGGAGCGTAAAATGCCGACTCGACCCCAAGCAAGCATCTCGATCGCGACGACCGGCGGCGCCTACGCCGGCGGCGATGGCTACGCGGTCATTCTGGCCTGCGTCGGCAAGAACGCCGACGGCGTACCGCGCGTGTTCACCGGGATCACCGCGCTGCTCGAGCAACACGACTACTCGCAGGGCGCGGACCTCGCCGCGCACCTGCTCGCCAAGACGCGGTCGCCCGTCATCTTCGTGCCGCTCCCCATCGTGACCGCGGGCGCGCTGCGCATGCAGCGCTCGACGGGCACGGGGACGAGCATCGTCACCTACAGCGCCTCGACGTACGGCTACCTCGAGGAGGTCGACGCGACCTTGACGGTCACCACGGGCGGCACCATCGGCGCGGGCTCGGGTCCGATCTTTCACCTCCGCTCGATGGCGGGCGCACGACGAAGACGGTGCGCCTCGGCACGGCGAGCACGTACGATCCCCACGTCGGGATCGTCCTGAACTTCAGCGCCGGCACGATGGTCGCGGGCGACACGCTGACGTTTCGTTTCACCGCGCCGAAGTGGGACAACGCGGGCCTTACCGCCGCGCGCACGGCCTCGCCGCGCAGCAGAAGGCGAGCCGCTCCTGGAACGTCGTCGGCGACCTCGCGAACAGCACCGAGGCCGGCTACGTCACGACGATCACGAACGCGTACGAGACCACGAACAAGCGGTTCGTGTACGCGCGCACGAACGTCCGCGACGGCGGCACGCCGAGCATGCTGGCCAAGTCGAGCGGCGTGAAGCGCTGGGTGAAGATCACCGCGGCCGAGACGCTCACGTTCGCCGAGGTCGGCGCGACCGACGACACCATCACGCGCTCGGTCGGGTCGTTCGTCGACGACGGGCTCGCCGTGGGCGACGTCGTGACGGTGGCCGGCACCGCGCTCAACAACGTGACCGGGCGAATCAAGACCCTCACCGCGACGGTGCTCACCTTCGACGCGACCGACCTCGCCGCCGAGGTCACCGCGGCCGGCGTCGGCTCGATCGTCGCGTCGAACGGCTTCATCTTCGCCGAGGTGGGCGGCACCGGCGACACGATCACCCGCAACGCGGGCTCGTTCGTGACCGAGGGTTTCGCGGTTGGCGACGTCGTCACCATCGCCGGGACGGGGTCGAACAACGTCACCACCGACGCGCTCGCCGCCGTGTCAGCGCGACGGTCCTCACGCTCGGCGCGACCGACCTCGTCGCGGAAGAGATCGGCTCGCACAACGTCACGATCGTCAAGGTGCTGTCGAAGGCGGCCGACGTGTCCCTCGCGGATGCGGCGTTCGCCTCGGTCGACGCGCAGAAGCGCATCGACCTCGGCTACGGGCGGGCCCGCGTGGTCTCGCCGATCACGCTCTGGGAGTTCCGCCGCCCGGCTGCGTGGCACGTGGCCGTTCGCGAGTACCAACACGCGCTCCACGTCGCGTCGTGGCAGAACGACCTCGGCCCGCTCGACGGCGTCGACCTCGAGAACACCGACAAGCAGATCGTCGAGTACGACGAGCGCGTCGACGGCGGGGCCCTCGCCGCGCGGTTCACGTGCCTCACGACGTCCGACAACGGGCCGAACGGCACCTACGTCGCGATGGCACTCACCCGCGCGACGGACGGCGACGTGCTGGCCTACACGCACAACATGGCCGTCACGAACAAATTCTGTTCGATCGTCCAGGCCGAGACCACGCGCATGATCGGCAAGACGCCGGTCCTCAACGCGGACGGCACGGCGACGGAGAGCGAGCTCAAACTCCTCGAGGCGCGCATCAACCAGGCGCTCACCGAAGGGCTGCTGAGCCCCGGCAGCGAGGGCCAGAACGCCAGCTCGGCGACGTGGGTAGCGAGCCGCGCCGACGACCTCCGCGGCACCGGGAAGACGCTGCACGGGAGCGGCCCCCTTGGCCTGCGCGGCACCATCACGAACGTCGACACGGCCGTCGTCGTCACCTGAACGGAGCACTGAGCCATGGCAAACGAAGCATTCCCGATCACGGACGACGAGGAGATCTCCTGGGCTGACATCTCCGTCGTGCTCTCCCTCTACCAGTCGGTGACGATCGACATCGCCGACGTCGAGGGCATCAAGTGCGGCGGCAAGATCGAGACGGGGTTCTCCTTCGGCACGAGCGGCGGGCGCGTCATGAAAGAGACGCGCGGCAAGGCCTCTCACGAGGGCTCGGGCACGTTCTCGATGAGCGCCGTGGACCGCATCGAGTCGGCCCTTGCGACGGTCGCGCCGAGCCGCGGCGGCGTGAAGCTGATCTCCGTACCGAAGTTCTCGATCGTCATCCAGCACAAGACGCTGTCGCAGCCGACTCAGGTCTACCAGACCGAGATGCTCGGCTGTCGCTGGCGGTCCTTCACGATGGACAACAAAGAGGGCAGCGAGGCGCTCTTCATCGAGGTCGACCTCGGACCCACGAGCGTCATCAAGACGCTCAAGAACGGCACGCGCGTCGCGCTCCTCTGACGAGCGCGCGGAAGGACTGACCCATGAGCGACGAGAAGAAAAAGACCAAGCTCGAGCTGCTTCAGGAGCGCCGCGAAGCGCTCCGCGCCGAGGACGAGAAGCTCGAGGCCGAGCAGGCAGAGATCGACTTCGCCGCGCTCGTGGATCTCGAGGAAGAGCACGGCTTCGGGTCGGTGCGCGCCATCCGGTTCGCGGGGTCCTACAAGCGCGGGACCCCGACGATGGCGATCGTCATCGCGCCCGAGCGCGCGCATTATCGCGAGTATTTGAAGGCCGTCCGCACGGCGAAAAACGACACCGTGCGGGGCGAGGCGGGCGAGCGGCTCGGCGAGTCCTGCATGCTCTACCCGCCCCCCGATTCGGAGATGCGAAGCGCGCTGCTTGCCGCGCGCCCCGGCGTCTACGTCGTGGCCGGCATCGAGGTCGCGCGGCTCGCGGAGGGTGCCGCCGGGGAGGAAAAAAAAGGCTGAGGGCGCGGATCGCCGCGGCTCAGTCGAGCGCGGCGGTCTTCGGCGACTGCATCGTCACCCTGGCCCGCGTCGCGGGGGGCGGCGAGGCAGACGAGGAGAGCGAGCGGGACATGCGCGCGGGCGCCTTCGTGATCGCAGAGATCGCGCTTCTGCATCGGCAGTCGCTCACGGGCGGCGGCGAGCGGCAACCGAGACGACGGCGGAGGTAGAGCGGTGGCGGACGGCACGACGTACGAGATCGACATCCCGGTAGACGGCTCCCAAGCCGTCGCCGCGGCGTCGACGCTCGACTCGCTGGCGCAGGCGCTCGACCGCGCGCGCGCCGCCAGCACCGCCGCTGCGTCGGCCGTGGCGGCGGGACAGGCGGCCTATGCCGGCGCCGAGACGGCGGCCATGAAGGCGGCCGCGGCGGCCGAGCGTCTCGGCGTGGCGGCGACCGCGCAGCAGGGCAAGCTCGCGGCGGCCCTCGAGACGGGCGACACGACGAAGATCGAGGCGGCTGCGACGAAGCTCGCCGACCTCGAGGCGCGCCAGGCGGCGGCCGCGGCGACGAGCTCGGCGGCGGCGGCGGCGCTCGCAGAGCAGGCGGCGAACCTCGACGCGCTGCAGGTCGCGGCCACGTCGGCAGCCGACGCGGAGGCCGGGCTCGCGCGCCAACTCGACGCGGCGACGCAGGCCGAGGAGGCGAACGCGCTCGCCGCCAAGAAGACGGAGCAAGCCACGGCCGCGGCAGGGAAGGCCGCGGCCGGCGGCGGCGTGAAGCTCGGCGAGCTCGAGGGCGCCATGGCCAAGCTCGGCGGGCCGGCGGGCATGGTCGGGCAGAAGATCGCGGGCGTCGGCGAGGCGTTCCGCAAGCTCGCCGCGCTCGGCCCCGCCGGGATCTTCGTCGGCCTCGCGGTGGCGACGATCGCCGTGGTCGCGGGCCTCGCGATGGCGACGGTTGGCCTGCTCAAGTTCGGCCTCGCGAACGCGGACGCGGCGCGCACCTCGGCGCTTCTTTCGCAGGGCATCGCGGGCAGCGTCGCGGGAGGCGCGCAGCTCGACGCGACGATCTCCTCGCTCGGCTCGCGGGTCCCCATTGCGGCCGACGAGCTGCGCAACATGGCCTCGACGCTGGCCAAGACGGGGCTCAAGGGAGACGAGCTCTCCGCCGCGCTCGAGACGGCCGCGACGAAGGCCGCAAAGCTCAAGTTCGGCCCCGACTTCGCGAAGGCGATGCTCTCGGCTGACTTCCAGTCGCAGCGCCTCAAGGCGAACGTCGGGAAGATCTTCGGCGGGCTGAAGATCGAAGGGCTCCTGACGGCGCTGTCGAAGGTGGGCGCGCTGTTCGAGGAGGACTCTGCCGCGGCGAAGGGCATCAAGGCGATCTTCGAGTCGTTCTTTCAGCCGCTCGTGGACGGCATGACGAACGCGGTGCCGCGGTTCATCGCCGGGTTCCTGCAGTTCGAGATCTGGGCGCTCAAGGGGCTCATCGCTGTGCAGAAATACCAGCCGATTTTCAACGTCGTCGGCGCCGTGATCATGGGCTGGATGTCCAGCATTGGGCAGTCGTTCGGGTTCGCCTACGACATCATCGCGGGCACGGCCTCGGGCCTCGTCGCGCTTGGCACTCTCGGCGGAGCCGCACTGGCCGGCCTCTCGAGCGCGGCGCTGAGCGTGCGCACGTTCCTGCAGAGCATCAACCTCGCGGAGATCGGGCTCGCGATGGTGACCGGGCTCGCGTCAGGCATCACGGCTGGCGGCGCGGCAGTCGTTGGCGCGGTGACGGGCATCGCCTCAGGCGCCGTCGCGGCAGCAAAGGCCGCGCTCCAGATCAAGAGCCCGTCGAAGGTCTTCGCGGAGATCGGCGGCTATACCTCGGAAGGCATGGCCCAGGGCGTCGACGACGGCGCCGACGCGGTGCAGGGGTCGCTCGAGGCGATGGTCGCGCCGCCCGCCGTGGACGGCGCAGCGCCCGCTGCAGGCGGCGCGCCGGCCAGTGCGAGCGGGGGCATGATGGTCACGATCGGCCTGGCTCGGCATTTTCCAGGTCGAGGAGCGGCGCTGAGGGCGGCAAGAAGGCCTTCGCCGAGTTCCTCGACCTCATCGAAGGGCTCGCTCAGCAGGGCGGCGGGATGGTGCCAAGTGCCTAACCCCATCGACGATCCGGACCTCTACGACCACGTGGAGCTCGGCGGCGTGCAGTCGCCCGGCATCGTCACGATCACGGGTCACGACCGCAAGATCGGGTGGGACATCAAGAAGGGCTCGGGGCAGAGCGGCGCGACGACGACGCGCTCGAGCGACGACCCCACCGAGTTCACGTGCTCGTTCTACCTGGCCGACGAGGAGGACTTCGCGCAGTGGCCGACGTTCCTCGCGACGGTCAACTCGACGGTGAGCGGGCAGACGCCGACGGCGCTCGACATCTATCACCCCGACCTCGCCGAGAACGACATCAAGGCCGTCGTCAAGGCGACCGTCTCGGGCTCCGTGCACGACGGCAAGGGTGGCGTGACGAAGGTCGTCAAGTTCCTCGAGTACCGCCCGCCGCGCCCCGCGAAGGGCTCGCCGAAGGGCTCGAAGGCGGGGGCCGCGACGAAAGCTCCCGACCCGAACCAGGCCGCGCTCGACGAGATCGCGAAGCTCACCAAGCAGTACCAAGAGACGCCGTGGGGGAAGCCCGCATGATTCACCACGCCGACGTGCTCGACGCTCTTCGCGCGATGCCTGACAACTCGTTCCACGGGTGCCTCACGGACCCGCCGTATGGCCTCTCGTTCATGGGCCATCAATGGGATCACGGCGTGCCCTCCGCGGAGGTCTGGCGCGAGGTGCTGCGCGTGCTTCGGCCCGGCGCGGCCCTGCTCGCGTTCGGCGGGACGCGGACCTTTCACCGGCTGACCTGCGCAATCGAAGACGCAGGCTTTGAGGTCAGAGATTGCCTCATGTGGCTCTACGGGTCGGGATTCCCGAAGTCGCAAACGTGAGCAAGGCGATTGACCGGGAGGCCGGTGCGGTGCGGGAGGTGGTGGGCGAGTACAGGATGCCAATGGACTCAACGGCGCCAGGGCGCGAGCCGTCTCAGGGCCTTGGGTATGGGAGCGGCGCAGCGTCTTGCGTGGGCCGACCAATCACCGCCCCTGCCACCGAAGCCGCGCGCCAATGGGAAGGCCACGGCACCGCGCTCAAGCCCGCGTGGGAGCCCATCATTCTCGCCCGCAAGCCGCTCGAGGGCACCGTCGCGGCGAACGTCCAGCGGTGGGGCTGCGGCGCGCTGGCGATTGATGCGAGCAGGGTGGGGACGACCGCAGATGAGCGGCAGGTCATCGACCGCCGTAGCGGGGCCGGACGCGGGGCCATGTTCACGCACATGGGGCGCGATGAGGGCGAGCGTTTCACGTCGAGCCCCCTCGGTCGCTGGCCGGCAAACGTGATCCTCTCCCACTCTCCGGAGTGCGTCGAGGTTGGCACTCGCGAGGTTGTGAACCGTGGCGGCAATCGAGGCACGAATCCCAACGCCGGCTACAACGGCGGGCTAAAGGGCGATGGCGAGGACATTGGTATCGGCGAGACCAAGGCCGGCACGAAGTACATGCGGGCCGAAACGGTGACGAAGTTCAACTGCGCTCCGGGGTGTCCGGTGGCGGCGCTGGATGCGCAGAGCGGGAATCGGCCCTCGACGCTCACGGGCCGAGCCGACCCTACCAAGGCACACGCCCATCCAGCCGACCCGTCAAAGCGACGAGGGAGCATGTTCGGCAACGAGTCCGCGCAGGCCAGCGTCTACGCCGACTCCGGCGGCGCCTCCCGCTTCTTCTACTGTACGAAGGCGAGCAAGGCCGAGCGAGGCGAGGGCAACGTACACCCCACGGTGAAGCCGCTCGCCCTGGCGACCTACCTCGCGCGGCTCATCCTGCCGCCCGTCGAAGGCGCGCGGCTGCTCGTGCCGTTCTGCGGCTCCGGCTCCGAGATGCTCGGCGGCACGCGCGCGGGATGGTCCCACGTCGAGGGCATCGACGCGTGGGACGTGGCCGTCGACATCGCACGGGCGAGGACTGCATGACTGCGACCCTCAACAGCATCCTGGCCACGTCCGCGCGCGTGTACCTGCCCGCGTGGGGCGTGTGGTACGCCGAGGTCGACCTCGACGGCGAGCACACGCTCACGGGCGCGGCGACGGTGGAGGTCGCCGACCTCACCCTGCAGGGCACGATCCTCTCGGGCGGCCCGGAGAACGGCCGCTCGCACTTCCGCGTCGTCGGCGGCAAGGGCGGCTGGGGGCAGACCATCGCGGCGAAGGGCTACGCCAACGACGCCGGGGTGAAAGCCTCGACGGTGCTCCTCGACGCGGCCGACGCGTGCGGCGAGACCATCCTGGCGAGCACCCTGCCGACGACGCGCCCGGGGCCGTCCTGGGCCCGTCCCGAGGCGCGAGCGCGCGCCGTGCTCGAGCTGCTCGTGCCGCGCGGGTGGTACGTGGGCGAGGACGGGATCACGCGCATCGGCGCGCGCGCCGCCGGCGAGCTGCCCGCGGGCGTGACGCACGGCCCGGTCGACCACGCGCGCGGGTGCGTGGAGCTCGCGTCGGAGTCGATCGCGACCATCCTCCCGGGGATCGTCGTCGACGGCCTCACCGCGGTGGACGTGCTGCACGAAGCGACGCCGGCCGGGCTGCGCTCGACGGTGCACGGCGATCGCGGGGGGAGTTCGCGCGCGCTCGATGCGTTCCGCGCGATCGTCGACCAGCTCGACCCCGACCGCGCCTTCCGCGGGCAGAGTGAATACCGCGTGACGTCGCGCTCCGGCGATCGTGTGGGCCTCGAGCCGGTGCGCGTCTCGACGGGCATGCCCGAGCTCACGCGCGTGGTCGCGCGCCCGGGGCTCCCCGGGTGCAAGGGCGGCGCGGCGATCGGGTCGCGCGTGCTCGTGGCCTTCGCCGACAGCTCGCCGGCGCGGCCGTACGTGTGCGCGTACGAGGACGCGGACGGGTCCGGCTTCGTGCCCACGACGCTGGTGCTCGACGCGTCCTCGAGCATCAAGCTCGGGGACGGCGCCACGAAGGGCGTGGCGCGGGACGGCGACGACGTCTGTCTCGGCTACTTCTGCGGGGACCCGACGACGAACATCATCTATCGCTCGCCGCCCGAGCTCGGGCCGCTGCTGACCGTGTATCTCCCCTGGTGGAAGGTGACTGCGGTGGCTGACGTGCAGTGGTGCACGGCCACGAACCCGCGACGCCGACCGTTCCGCCCCCGCCGGGAACTCCGGGCACGGCATTGATGGGCATCATCAGCGAGGCCTCGAGCCTGGTGAAGTGCGAATGACCACTACGTACTTCGGTTACGATATTTCCTGCACGACCGGCCTCAAGACCGGGCGCTTCGTCTCGGGCGTGGAGCTCGTCGCGCAGGCGTATTACCGGCGACTGACGACGACGCGCGGCACGCTCCTCGGCGGGCCCGAAGAGCAAAACTACGGTCTCAACCTCATGAGCCTAGTCGGCAGCGCGGCCACGCCGAGCTTTGCCGCCTCGCTCCCCGGCAAGATCGAAAACGAGCTGATGAAGGACCCGCGCACCGAGTCGGTGAGCGCCACCGTGGTCAGCGTGACCGCCGGCCCAGCGGTCACCTACACGATCAGCATCGCCGCGAAGACGACGCTGGGGCCGTTCACCCTCGTGCTCGCGGTGTCCGCGGTGAGCGCCGAAATCCTGGGGATCCAATGACCATCTCGCTTGCCTCGCTCATCCTCGAAGAGACCCGCGCGGCGATCTACAACTACGCGCTGGGCATCGCGACGAGCATCGGGCTCCCCGTCACGTCGTGGCAGGTGGGCGACCCCACGCGCAGCCTCTATCACGTGCTCTCGGCGAAGCTCGAGGCGCTCGAGGCGAACGTGGCTGGGTACATCCGCAGCGGCTTCCTCGACCACTCCGAGGACGTGTGGCTCAAGGTGAACGCCGAGCAGACGTACGGCGTGATCGTGCCCGATCCGACGTACGCCGAAACGACGGTCACGCTGACCAACGGCTCGACGACGAACGAGTACATCATCGACGCGGGAGACCTGACCTTCGCGTCCTCGATCACAGGCAAGACGTACCGGAACACCACGGGCGGGACGCTCGCGCTCGGCCCCGCGACCACGCTCGCCGTGACGGTGGTGGCCGACGAGGCGGGCTCGGGCAGCTCGGCGGGCGCAGCCGAGATCACGCGCCTGGTGACCGCGCTGGACGGCGTGACGTGCACGAACGCGACGGCCGCCGTGGGCATCGACGAGCAGGACGCGAGCGTCACGAAACAGCAGTGCAAGGACATGCAGGACGCCACGAGCCCGGACGGCGCGCGCGGTGCATATGCCTACTTCGCGCGGAATCCCGACTACGGCGGCACGTCGGCGATCACGCGCGTTCGGACCTACGGCGACAGCACCACAGGGGTCGTGACCGTGTATCTTGCGGGGCCCTCCGGCGGCTCCTCGGCGGCCGACGTCGCCCTTGCGCAGCTCGCGATCGTCACGTGGTGCCTCCCGCTCTGCATCACCCTCGTGGCGTCGGCGGCGTCGAACGTCACGATCGCGGTCACGTACGAGCTTTGGCTCTACAAGTCGTGCAACAAAACCGTCGCCGAGGTGCGCACGACGGTCGAGACCGCGCTCGGGGTGCTCTTCTCGGCGCGCCCCATCGGCGGCGACGTCGTTGCGCCCGCGACGACCGGCAAGATCTACCAGTCCGACATCCTGGCCACGATCGTGAAGGCCATCCCCGAGGGCTTCCGCGCGTCGGTGACCGTCCCGAGCGGGGACACGTCGCTCACCAACGGCCAAGTCGCAGTGCTCGGCACCGTGACGGGGACTATCCACCTCGAGGACGACCCGGTCTGATATGGACTTTCGCACTCGAAATAAGCAGTTCGGCCCGCGGTGGCTCGTCGACGACGGCGCCGAGTCGACGCTCGTGCAGTACTCGCTCGACCTCGCGCTCGACGCGAGCTTGGAGCGTCTCTATCTCGGCATGCTCGCGCGCTACCCCGACACGGCCGCGCTGCTCGGTGTCGAGGGCGCCATCGAGGCGATCGGCCGCGACCGGCGCACGCTGCGCGGCCTCGGCCCCGAGACCGCGACGAGCTACGCGACGCGCCTCAAGCGGTGGCTTCACGACGCGAAGAAACGCGGCTCGCCCTTCATGCTCATGCAGAAGCTGCAAGAGTACATCGCGGCGGGCTCGTCGTTCCGCACCGTCGACGCGCGCGGGAACTGGTTCTCTCGCAGCGCCTCGGGCGTCGAGACGTACACGCTCAACACGGGGAACTGGAACTGGGATTCCACGGTCGCGGCGTCGAACTGGGCGCGCTTCTGGGTCATCATCTATCCCGGCACGCGCTGGAGCCACTCGGCGAACTGGGGCTCTGGCCAGCTCTGGGGCGACACGGAGAAGACCTGGGGCACGACCGCCACGCCCTCCGAGGTGGCCGGCGTGCGCGGCATCGTCGCGGACTGGAAGCCCGCGGGCACGCGGTGCGTGAACATAATCATTGCCTTCGATGCGGCGTCGTTCTCGCCGACCGCACCCGAGCCTGACGGGCAGTGGGGCAAGCCCTCGAAGGTAGTCGCCGGCGTTCACGTCGCGACCCGACTCTCAACTGCAGACTACTGGGACGGGACAAGAACATGAGCACGACCTACGGCACAGCCTCGGCAATCACCATTCCCTCCGACGGCGACACGATCGACGCCGCGGACGTCAACACGCCCCTCGCCGCCATCTGGGATCAGCACGACGTGCTCGCGGACACGGCCGCCCTGACGGCGATCCTCGTGCCGACGCACGGGCTCACCAGGCTCGTGCGAGGCGAGGGCCACTACGTGTTCGTGACCTCGGGCACGTACTCCGCGACGACGGTGGATAGCCCGTGGATCCTGGCGTCGGGCGACGGCACCGCGGGCCGGTGGGTACGCGATGACTACGGTACCCTTGGCGTGGCGTTCACGACCTATCGGGGCGTGAACCGGCCGGCGGCGTACGTCTCCGCCGGCCCCGCGCCGCAGGCGACACGGCTCAAACCGCGGTGGTCGTCGCCGGTGGCGCTGTACAGTTACGAGCTGAAGTTCGATACGGCGTACAACGCCGGCGCGCAGGGTCGCATCATGTACTTCCCCCTGACCGACCTGCAGACCGACGACGTCATCACGGCCGCGACGGTGTACGTCACGCCCGCCGGTGCGCACGCCGGCCTCCCGGCGCTCATGCCCGGGATCTGCGTCATCCGGCGGCGGCTCAGTACGGGCGTGATCTCGTCGCTCCAGTCGGGCGGCTTCGCGCTCGACACCTCTGGCGGACTCGGCGCGTACGAGGCGACTCACGCGATCGACACCGGCGCCGCGATAGACCAGAACAACACGGTCAAGCCTGGACTTATGAGTACTTCTTGCTCGTGCAGAACGAGGCAACACGAACGCCCTGCCGTATCTCGACGTGGGCGGCGCCTACCTCACCATCACGACTCGGAGGTACCAGCGATGACTCTCGCCGCATCCAGTTGGCTTCCCAACCTCCTCCCCGTCCTGCTCAAAATCGCGGGCGTCGCGCAGACCGCGCGCCGCTATGTGAACTTCGTTGGCGTGACTGCTGTGGACGACGCAGCGAACGACCAGCTCACGATCACGGTGAGTGGCGGCAGCGGCACCACGCCCACCGGGACCGGGATACCGCACATCGTTGGCGGCGTTCAGGACGCGGCGTCAAGTCTGGTCGTGAATGCCGACGTGCACGTCGGCGGCTATCGCGCTGTCGAAGCTTGCCGGATTCGGTACCGGCGTGGAGACCTTTCTTGGCACTCCGTCCAGCGCGAATCTGCGAGCCGCCCTCTACAGACGGGACGGGCACGGGTGCGGCCGTATTCGCGAGTTCCTGCTGCTGACCACCGGCGCTCACGACGGCGCAGATGACAAACCCGTTCATCAACGGCCAAACGCAGGGCGCGGCCATCGCGGTCGCGGCGCTCGAGATCGACTGGTCGCTCGGCCCGGTCCAAACCAAGACCCTCGCCGCCGGCGCGAACACGTTCACGTTCTCGAACCAGGCGAGCGGCATGGTCATCGTGGTCCGCGTGACCGGCGCGGCCTCCACGCTGACATGGCCAACGGTAAAGTGGGCTGGCGGCGCGGCACCGACGCAGACCGCGAGCGGCATCGACGTCTACACCTTCGTCCACGACGGCACCTCGATCTACGGTTCGGTAGTCCAGGCAATGGCATGATCGCGCCGTTCTCGTTCATCAAATCGAGCGCCGCTGCGGCTCACGATCCGGCAACAGACAACCTGTCCGTGTGGCTCCGCTCCGACAGCGTGACGGGCACGGGTGCGACGCTGTCGTGGGCCAGCAAAGCAAGTGCTGGCGTGTCCGGCAGTACCACAGCCCACGACCACCAAACGGGGTACGGCGACGTCGTATTCCAGCCGTCGACGGCACTCAACGGACACAACTCCGTTATCTGGGAGCCGACGTATCCTCTACTCGTGTCTGGCGACAAAGCCCGCACGCTGCTCGGTGCGGGCGATTCGACGGCGGCGAGCTACACGGCTGCATATGTCGTCCAACCGATAAGCGCGAACGTTTTTGGCGTCGACGGCGGCGGCAAAACGACCGGGCTCAACTCGACGATATGGGGCGACGCGGAAGGGAAGCTGGTCCATGCGTTCATGGACGACGGCGGCACGTGCAAATTCGGTGTGCATCACACCAACGCGGACGCCTCGACCGAGGGCGGAACGACTCCCGTCGTGTGGCCCGGCGGATGGGGCGCATGGGGGCTCGTATGGGTGAGTTACACCAACGGCGGGAACGTCCGAGTGCGCATCAACGGCTCGAACGTGAGTGACGAAAACATCGGCACCAACCAAGGCCCCGTCGCCGCTGGATACCCATCGTATATGGGCACTCTCGGAGGCGGCCTCTACGTCGCTGAGTTCCGCCTCGTCGAGATGATGATCTTCCCCGGCCAGGCGCTCACGGGCGCGGCGCTCACAACGCGCGAGGCGGGCTATTTCGCGACTCGCTACCCCTCACTGGGACTCTGACCATGGCATACGATCCCGACCGAATCCCCACGCTCCCCCGGCCTGCCGCGCTCCCTCGCGAGGAGGCGCCCACGCCCATCCCGCGCTCGTCGCTCGAGGAGCTCCGGGCGGGTGAGGACCCGTATATCGCCGCGCTCGACGAGCTGCGCGTCGAGGTGCTCCGCCTGTCGGCGCGCCTCCCGGAGCTCGACGCGCGCACGAGCAAGACTGACCTCGCGCAGGAGGCGCGGCTCAGCGAGCACGAGATGCGCCTCGCGCGCATCGAGGCCGTCGAAGGCGGCCGCGAGCGATACGAGCACCCTCGTGCACGCGCTCACCGGCAAGCTCGCCGAAAGTCCTGGGCGCCTTCGTCGCGCTCGGCACGCTCGTCCAAATCTTGCTCCAGGCCTACCGCCAGCTCCACGGAGGGACCCCATGAACGGCTTCGATCCGACGACGACGAGCCCGCCCGCGACGATGCGGGACATCCGGGCGCTCCGGAGCGACCTCGTCGAGGTCGCTGAGGAGGCCTCGCGCCAGACCCTCGCCGCGCACACCCGCACGCTCGCGCTCCTCGACGAGCAGGGGCGAGGCCGCGGCGCACCGGGGGCTCGTCGAGGCGTTCGTCGCGCGGAGCAGCGCGCGGTGAACGCGACGCTCACGAAGCACCTCGCGCGCCTGGTCGTCGTGCCCGCGAGCGAGGGCTGCCCCGCAGGGGTGGTCTACGAGCCTTCGCCGCTCGTGCGGCGCCTGTCAGGACTCTTCGGGTCGCGCCCCTCGACGACGCGCCTTCTGCTCGCCGCCACCATCGCGGCCGCGCTCGCCGGCAGCCTGTCCGCGTGCGCCGCGTTCGGTTCCGCCCACGCCATGATCGGGTCCGATGAAGAAGCTCAGAATTCACACGCTCCGCGCCTTCGTCGCTGCCCTGCTCGTCGCCGCGCTCGCCATGATCTTCGTCGGCCCGCTCCTCCTCGGCTGCACGCCGCGCGCGCAGACGGCCGCCGAGTCGCGGCCTACGGGGGCGGCCCTCGAGGCGTGCGCGGTGCAGGCCAGCACCTGCCCCGGCTACGTCGTCGCGTGCCGCCAGCGCGTCGTTGTGCGCTATGGGCGGCCTACTCGGGGCGGTGCGTGCCGTGACGGCCATCCTGCTGTCCGTGCTCTCCGCCCTCGAGAGCGTCGTCGAACTGATCCGCGAGAGCGGCACCGAGGCCGAGCGCGAGGCGCTGTTTGTCGCGACCGAGCGGCTCGCGAGCATCCACGCGCGCGCGAAGTTCGCGGCGCTGAGGGAGGACACGTGAGCGGCCGTGTCTCTGCTCGTGGTGCGTCGAGGCGCGGCAGGGGGCCGGGACCTGAGACCGCCGACCTGCGCGGCCTCGCGGCCCGACCAGGCGCGGCCAAGCCCGGCCGGTTGCGCGCGCGTGTAGCCGGCGAGCGCGCCCGCGAGATGCGCGAGGCGCGCGAGAGGGCGGGGGCGACGTGTCCGTGAGCCCCTCCCCCGTCGGCCGAGAGTGCCTCGGCCGACGGGTGGCCCCGTCGTCGAGCGACGGGGACGCGCGTGGTGCGCCCCGTCTACCGCGCGCCGAGTCTCGCGCCGGAGGTCGAGCGCTCCGCGGCGCACGGGAGCGACTGCCGACCGCCGCGCGCGATCAGGCGTTTGGACGGCGGCCTGGATGAGCGCACAGCTCCGCGGCTGCTCGCCACGAAGGACGGCGGTGACCCGAGCAGGCCGTCGCGTCGGGCGGATCCGCGCACGCGACCTCAGGTGGCCGCGACTCGACGATCTCCTCGCGGCTCCCAAGGGGCTTCGCCCGGATGCCCGACGGGCGCGGCGCCTCTGCTGCGCACACCTGCGCGTGCCGAGGCCGCAGGCGGGCCCGGCTCGCACGGGCCGCGTACGTGGACTACTCCGGCAGGCTCTCCGGCGCGGGCATCAGCGCGACCCTGCGCGTGCGCCCGCGCCCGCCGAGGGGCGATCCGGCGCGCGCAGCGCGCGCAGGCCTGCGCGTGCTGGGCGAAGTCTGATCGAGACCGGCGGGAGCTGCTGGAAGCGCGCGGAAGATCGGCAACGTGAAGCCCTCCGACCTCTCGCGCCCGGGCACTCTTGCGCGGCCTCTGGGAGGAGCGTCTCGGGAGACGAGGCCGCTCGACGCGTCCCTCGCCGCCGGCGAGGCCCCTGGACAGCGCGGCGCACGAACGTGCCGTGCGCCCCCCGGACCGCGGTCGTGTTCGAGCCGCCCCTCAGCGACGGTTCCGGGCACCTGCGCTCGTCGAGGCCATGAGCCGGCACCTCGCCTCCTCCGCCGGCGGTTCGCGCGCGCTGCAGTGCTGCGGGTGACGTCGTGGCGTTCGCCCCGGGCCTGCGCGCGACAGCGACTGTCATGTGTCGGGCGAGCCTACGCGGCCGGCATGCGCGCGCCTTCTCGGGCGCTGGCGTCCCAGAGGGCCCGGCGCGCCTGGGGATATGGGCGGCCCCGTGCACGGACGCACGTGGTGGACGCGGCGCTCGGCGCGTGACGAGGCGCGCGAGGCCTAGTCTTCGCGCGTGCCCGGCGGGTAAGCTCCGCCACCACCCCGAGGCGCCGCGAGGATGCCCCCGCCGCGCCGGCCGGCGCGCTCCGCCGCCACCTCGGGCGGAGGTTCACGGCGCGCCGCGTGCTGCGGCGCTGGCGCGTCGACTGGCTTCAGCAGCCTTTGCGGCTTCTTCGTGGGGTCGTGCACGTTTAGTTCGCCCGAGGCGGCAACGCGCCTCGAGGAGCTTCATTGGCGTGGCGTCCGACGGACACGTCGCCGCTCGACGGGCGCGCCCTCGGGCGTGGGCGTGCGGCACCGCGAGCACGCAGCCGAGCGCCGCGTGGGCACTGTCGCGCCAGCAGCACTGCCATCGCGCACGGCCAGCGCGCGCGGTAGGTCGAGGAGAGCGCGTCACGGCGCGATGACCAGCCGTCGTAGGTGTACAGGCGCGGCTCGGTCCCCGCGCGACGACGCACCGCTCGTGCGGCCGTGCCACGGGCAGCGGACCGGGCGCGCGCCGTGGTCCCGCACGCCGTCAGGCTGTCCGGTCGCGGCGCGCGCGGTGCAGGGCGACCCACTTGTTGACGTCGGCTAGGCCGTCCCGGCGGTCTCAAAGGTCGGCGGGTTGCCGTACTGCACCGGTCAAGATCATCCGCCGGTCGATGTCGCAGCTCGTAACCCACCGGTGAATCTTTGGTCGGATGCCCGCAGTCTTCGATGCGCCAACGCGTCCTGAACGTCAGCCCAACGTGCGTCGCACTTGCCCGGCGGCTCGCATCGGTCGAGTCCAGCCGGTGGCGCCCATGGCGTTCGGGCTCGGAGGCGTGCGATGCCCTCAAGCGCTGCCTCGCGGCGGCGGGGTCGCCTCACCTCCCGCACGAACGCGACGCCATCGTCGGCGTAGACCTGGCGCGAACGTCCCGCACGTGCACCGGAAACGTGGGCGCCGTCGTCGATCCATCGGCAATCAGGGCCAGGTCGGCAGCGGCGCGGTCCGGTGCGCTGGATTTATAGCCGTCGCGGTCCACGCGCCCCGGCGTCTGCGCGCCCGACCAGCGGCTCGCCCGCATTCGGGACAGTCGAGCCTCGGGCCGTGCTCACTTCTGCCTCGCGGCCGGGCGCGAAGCCGAGGGCGCGATCGACGCAGTACTGCTGCCTCGCGCGGCTGGAAGGGGGCGCGGCAGGACGGGCGCCGATCGGCGCGCAGCGGTGCCGAGACTGCGCCCACGTCGCCCGCAACTTCCCGCGCCCCGCGGCAGACCACGCTCCCCGCCAGCATGGCCTCCGCCCCCGCCTGCACGCCTGCCGGCGCTCGCGGTCGAGGCGGGCGTGCAGGTCGCCAATGTCGCGAGTACTGCGGGACCGGCTCCGGCGGGCTCGCCATTGCGCGCTCATCCAGCCACCGCGCCACATCCTCCGCCGTGACGAGGTCCGTGGGGGCCGCGTAGGGCCGGGGGTCGGGGGCGGTGGTCATCGGGGCTCCTCGGCGTGCGGGCACTCGTGCGGCGCGGCCATGCACCGCGGGTCGGGCTCGCTCCTCCACGGGTGCTTGGGGCAGTCCGAGCAGTGGTGCGGCCGCCTCTCGTCGTTGCCGCCGCAGCACGCGAAGGGGTCGGGCGGGGTGAAGTCGTGCCCGTGAGGCGACGAGCACTTCCGCTTGCCGCGCGTGTAGTGCCAGCACCCGCAGTGCCTGCACTCCACGTAAGGGCTCACGGCTCCCCCAGTGCGGCGCGGTCCAGTCGGGTGACGAGAGCGTCGCCGCCACGCCGCCACGGCATGTCTCGCAGCATGTCGCGGGCCTCAGCGGACAGCGCCCGCAGCCGCTCCACCTCCGCCTCCGCAGCCCGGAGCCGCGCGGAGAAGGCGGGCCAGGCGTCGTGCAAGTACTCGTGTGGCTCCGTGTAGTGGCGCCCTGTTGTGCGCAACTCTTCGCGGATCCTCTCCGCATCCTCCGCGTGGAGTGCGTCCAATTCGTCGAGGGTCTTCATGGGGCCTCCAGGGCTTCGATGGCTTCGTCGAGGACGTCGCGCGCGTTGTCGCGGCACATGTCCAGGCCAGGCGCCTCCATCGCGCGGTACTTCCGCGCCGCCTCCGCGACCGCCCGAAGCCGCGCGTTCTCGGCGAGGAGGGTGTCGAGGTCGTCGATGATGCGCTCGGCCGCCGCTCCGGTCCGCTCGCCCATGCGACGGATCGCGCCGACCAGATACAGCCTATCCAGCGGGCTCGCCTTCAGGTCAGCCACGCGACACCTCCCCGAGCATGCGGGCCAGGGCCTCACGCTGGCCTTGCTCGGTAGGTGGTGACGGGCTCGACGGTCCACATGGTCCAGTCAGGCGCGCCGGGCTCGCGCACCCACACCCGTATGGGCTCGCGAAGCCCTCGCTGGGCGGCGTACGTCTCGGCCGCATCCTGCGGGCCCTCGGCGTCAACCGTCCTATCGTCTGCGGACGCGGCCACCTCGAACCTCACGGCTCCCCCAGTGCGGCGAGGGCGCGGCGCAGCTCGGCGATCGTCGCGAACGCCTCGGGCCCCGCGTCGTTGAGGGCGATGTTGCACGCGTCCCGAGCCGCCTCCGCGACCGCCCGAAGCCGCGCGTTCTCTGCGATCAGGGTGTCGACGTCGTCGCACGCGTCCTCTGCGACGCACCACGCGCGGATGCTCAGGCGGTCTCGCGTGTCGTCGTGCAGCCACGAGCGGAATCGATCGCGCCGCTCCTGCGTCGTCTTCAGTTCAGCCACGCGACACCTCCTTTTCGATCTTCGCGAGTCGCTCGCAGGCGGCGTCGAGTCGTTCGCAACGCGTCCGTCCGCGCACGTCAACTCGGGGGCGCCCTCAGGTAGGCCTGGGCCGAAGATGACTGCATCTGGCCCGGGCGCCGCCCGCGTGCCGGCTCACCGGCCAGGGTTCACCCAGCGCCGCTCCTGACCCCCTGCGCGACGAGCAGGGGCCAGGGGGCGGACGTCGGCGGCGGCACGCCGGCGTGTGCATCGCCGGGCACGTCGGGCCGGCGCGTGACGTACACGTCCCACATGCCCGTGGTGCCTGGCACCCGCTCGCTCGTCCGCGAGGCTGTGACTCCAGCCCCCATCCCCACCGCCTGCGCGACAAGGCACCGCTCCTTCCGCACGCGGGCGGCGAGGGTGCGGACTCCGGCGCGGCGGCAGTCGTCGTGCGAAACGGAGATGGTCCCGCCGCCGTGGGTCTCGTAGATTTTGCGGTACAGGTCCACCAGCTCGTCATCCGTCGCGCGGTCCAGCGCGGTGAGGCGGGCGAGCTCGGCGCGGGCCTCGTCACGTTGGCGTGCGGCCTCCTCGCCGGACTGCCGAAGGATCTCGTAGTGCACCACTCCAGTGTGCGCGCATGTAGCGCTCGTCCCGCTCCACATCCCCTGCGCGGCTCCAGGTGGCGGGGTGGCGTCGCAGGCCGCCCGGTCGCGCATCCTGCGCGACCTCATCTCGTCCGCTCACCGGCGTGCGCAGCCTCGCAGCCGGCGGCTGCGATCTGGTCGCGCAGGGCGTCCCGCGCCGCCTCCGCCTTCTCGGCGCGCTAGCGCTCCTCTCCGAGTTGGCGCTGTTCGGTCGCGCGTCGCGGCCTCGCGATCACCCATGCGACCCGGGCCCGCGTCCTTGTGGATCCAGGTCGCGCAGCGCCCCCGCACACCTCGGCGGCGCAGGGCCGGCGGCAGGCGGCGGGCGCGGAGAGGGCGCGAACCGCCTTCTCGCCGGTCGGCGGCCGTGGCGTCGCAGGCCACGCCGCACGTGATGCCGGGCCGGCGACCTGCCTCGCTGGGTTGCTCCTCGGTGACGCAGGCTGGCGGCACCGCCTAAGCACGCCGCGGGCGTCGGCGGTGCGGGGGTCTCGATGATGATTGGCTCGCTCACTTCCCACCTGCCTTTCGGTACGCCTCGCAAGCCTCGCGGAACCCCACCCATGCCGGGCCTAAGCGGCCGTCGGGCCCGTGGTCTAGGTAGCGCATCGCCGCCCGCACCACCTTCGAGGGGTCGGGGCCGGAGGCGGCGAGAACGCGGCGGGCGCCAAAGGTGCGGAGGTGGCTCCGCATCGTGCACACCCCTGGCGGATATGTGTTCGACGTTGGTCCAGTCCACGGCCTCGATGGGCCCGCGCCCGCAGATGCGGATCACGCGGGCCTCAGGCCGCCCGGCGCACCTCAGTCGCGCATCGCCGCGCCAGTTCGAGGGCTTCCTCGTCGAGGCCCCCTGTCACCGGCCCTCGCGCCCCACTGAGCCGCACCTTCCTGCGTAGCCGCCAGGTCCCGTAGGCCCCCGCGCCGCTTCGCGCTCGCTGTCCGCGCCCTCCACGCCCTGGCGCGTCGCCGTGATCAGCGTAGGCGATCTTCGGCTTCTCTTGCTCATGCTCTCTCTCCTTCGGGGGCCGGCCGGGAATCGAACCCGGCACACCACGGCGGCCCTGCGTCGCTCAGAACGGGATGTCGTCGTAGTCCGCGGCGCCGTCGTCGAACCGCGGCCCCGCCGGCTCGCCGCGGCGCGCGGGCTCGCGCTGCGCCTGGCGGGGCGCCGCCTGGCCTCGACTCGCGCCCTCGCCGCCGCGTGAGCCGCAGAGCACGAAGTTCGTAGCCACCACCTCAGTCCGGTAGCGCTTCTCGCCGTCCTTCTCCGAGATTCCCGAGCAACGTCACTCTGTTCAATCCTTCGGCTGCCATGTCATCCTGCTTTCTTCTTCGTTCCGATTCGTTTCCAGACTGGGAAGCTCGACGACGTGAGGCACGCCGCGAGGTCCTCTTTCGCAGCGCCCGCGCGCTCGGCGAGCGCGAGCGCCGCCTTCGCGTCGATGCCCTGTCGCGATTGCCGCACGGCCGCGTAACGCCGCCCGTCGAGCAGGTCGAGCGCCTCGCCAGGCTGGCGCTCGGCGTACTCGCGTAGGTCGGCCTTCAACGCGTCGAGGCGCTTCTCCACGAGCGGCAGCAAGTCGACCGCGAGCCGCGCCGTGTCGTCGTCGACGATGCCCACCACGAGCGGGTTCCGCCGCTCACGGACAAGCTCGACGACGTCGGGGGCTGCGAGCTGCTCGGCCGTCGCGACGAACGCCGGGCACCGCCCGCGCAGCGGGCAATAGGCGTCGCCGCAGTGGTCGCCGGGCACCGGCGGGCCGGGCTCGCGCGTGTGGAGCTCGTGGAGCAGCGCCGCCGCGTCCATCGCGTCGATGCTGCCGTGGTCGTAGACCTTGGCGGCCTGGTTGTGCTCGAGGTGCACCGCGTGAAGGCTCGCATGCTCGCCCCCGTACGCCGCGAGCACGAGCGCGCCGAGTGTGCGGAGCTGCTCGCCCGCGTGCCGCGCGCCGTGCTCGCCGCTCTTCCAGTCGCTCACGAGCCAGCGCCCGTTGCCGAGGTCGGCCACCACGTCGGCCGTCCCGGTGACCGTGCAGGCCGGGTGCTCGGCGTAGACCTCGCGGCCGACGCCGAGGAACCGCGCGCGCTCGCCGTCGTAGCCGTATGCCTGCTCGCGCTCGTGGCCTCGCGGGCAGTGCTCGCTGAGGTAGTTGCGCGCAGCGCGAAGACGCGTGTCCAAGCAGTTCTCCACGGCGTAGGTGTCGGTCCCGTCGTCGAGCTCGATGAGCTTGTGCAGCGCATCGCCCGCGCTCATCGCGTCGTTGACCGGCTCGACGGGCAACTCCACGGCCTCGTCGAGCCAGTACCCGCACGCGATGGCGCGCGCTGAGGCGCTCGCCGTGATGCGGCGCCGGCTCACTGGGCGCTCCTGACGGCGGCAAGGCGCGCCGAGAACGCCGCCCGCAGGCGCGGAGTCTTCTCGTCGGCGGGCACGCTGGCCGAGAAGGCGGCGAGCTCCGCGCCGGTTGCCAGCTCGGCGAGGCGGGCGATGTTCTGCGCCTCGGTGTCCACGGGCGAGCACACCACCTCGGCGCTCTCGGGCGGCGCGGGCAACGTCTCGGCGCTCGAGGCCGGCGACGCGGCGGCGAGCGTGCGCCGCGGGGGCGGCTGTACGACCGGGCGAGGCTCGGCGGTGCGCACCTCGGCGCCCGGGATCTCGTCGGGGTCGTACAGCCCGCCCACCACATCGGGGTAGACCGCGCGCGCGAGCTCGGCGGACGCGCGCGCCCGGAGCATCGCGTGCGGGTACTTCTTCCAGTTGTCCTTATCGGTCAGGCGCGCGCGCTGCGCCTGCTCGATGGTGAACGACATGCGCACGGGGGCTTGCCCGCGGCGCGTCGTCTCGTAGGTGGCGATCGTGTCGCTCGACTCGACGAGCACGAACCCCTCGCAGAGGTCGGGGCGCCGCTGGACGATGCCCGCGATGAGCGCGGCGCTGAGCACCGGCTTGCCCTCGATGACGTGGATCGACCGGAGCGACGCCATCGGCGAAAGGCCCAACTCGGCGCCCGTCGCAATGATGGTGAACGCCGCCTCGGGCGAGGCGATGCCGCGCGGCAGCAGGCCGCTCGCGTGGAAGGTCTGCGCGAGCTTCCAAGCCTCGGCCATGGTCCGCGGGGCGAACACCTCGCCCGTCGTCGGCGCTGCCGTCATCTGCCCAACCGTCGCAATCGCCGCTGTCTCGCTCATGACACCCTCCGCGCCCGCAAGAGGGCGTCCACGTCGGCCGCCCGCATCGCGAGCAGCGCATCCACACTCACGCCGGCGCGAGTCGCCAGCGTGAGGAACCAGCCGCGCACGGGGCCACGGAGCTTCACGGGGCGGCTCACGACTCCGCCTCGCGGCCCGTGCCGTCGCACGCCTCGCAGCGGAGGCGCTCGCGGCCGTCGGGGGCCTCGCGCTCGCCGTGGTAGACCGGGGCGAAACTCCCCGCGCCGTTGCATTCGTTGCAGTCGTTGTGCTCGTCGTCCATGTCCCGGAGCATGCGCCATCGTGAGAAAAACGTCAACGTCTTTTTCCCACCTTGCGAAAAAAGATTCCCGCTGCTAGGACTGGAGCATGGCAAACACAATTTGTGAACGGCTCGCGGAGACGCGGGCCGAAGCAGGCTACTCGCGGAGGGCGCTCGGCGTCGCCGCGGGTCTTTCGGCGCGCATCGTCGCGCTGGTCGAGTCGGGCAAGACGGCGCCAAAGCGCTCCACGCTCGAGGCGCTCGCCGAGGTGCTCGGCTGCCACGCTGAGTGGCTCGCGACGGGCCGCGGGCCGCGCATGATGCGGCGGAAGAAGGTGGCGTCATGACCGCGCGCAAGAAGCCGCCGGCCGACCCGACGAACCCCGCGCACTACCGGAACCACGCCAGCGGGATCGAATGCATCCAGGTCACGGAGCACCTCGGCTTCTGCCGGGGCAACGCCATCAAGTACATCTGGCGCGCGGGCGAGCGACCCGAGCGCGAGGTGGAGGACCTGCGCAAAGCGATCTGGTACCTCGAGCGCGAGGTGCAGCGGCTCACGCGGCCGATTCCCTACGACCTCGTGCCGGCGGTGCGGAAGTGATCGCCGCGTTCGCCGTGGGGCTCGTGGTGATGGTCGCGCTCCACGAGCTCGCGACGCGCAGGGATGCGCGCGACGCTCGCCGCCTGCTCGGCCGGGGGCCGCGATGAGCCCCGACGCCGCCATCATCGCCATGGCCATGCGGTCGCTCGCCCCGACTGGCGACGTCGACGCGCTCGCCGCTGCCATCGCCGCCGAGGCGCACACATGGGACGAAGTGACGTGGGCGGTGGGCGTCGCGTTCCGCGAGTCGTCCAACAGGCTCGGCGTCGTCGGCGACCAGGGCCGCGCGCTCTGCGCGATGCAGCTGCACGCCGCGCCGCGCGCGGTGCTCACGGACGCGCGGCTCTGCGTGCGCATCGGGCTTGCCCGGCTGCGCGCCTCGGCGGCGCTCTGCCCCGACACGCCGCTCGCGGCCTACGCGGGCGCGCGCTGCGGCTCAGCGCGAGCTGCTTGGTTCTCGCGGGACCGCTGGCGGGTCGGGTCGCGCGCGCTCGGGCGGGTGCTGCCGGAGGCAAGACCGACACTGAGCGCACGGGCGACGTCAGCGAGGGTACCGGCCAGTGTCTTGCGCAGCGGCGCCGCGCCTTCAACGACCTCGGGGCCGAGCGCCCCAGGCCCCGGGTCCGCGCACTCCGGCATGGAGCGGGCGCCTTGCCCGGCGGGCGTACCTCCCCGGCCGACCGGGGCGCGCGCGCTCAGGGGCGCTCCCTGACGCCCCGGGCGAATTCGCGGCCGTCCGCGCGGCTTGGGTGCCGTGAGCTGGTCGATCCACCACGGTGAGGCGTGAGTGGCTTCCGCTCTCTCCCAAGCGCGAGCGCCGATACTCTCGTTACGGATCCGCCGTATTCGTCGAGCGGATTCACGCACGGGGATCGGATGGCGGATCCGTCGGCAAAGTACCGCGCGAGCGGGGCGGCCGAGGTCACGGAGACCTTCAGCGGGGACAACCGCGATCAGCGGTCTTTTGAGCGTTGGCTCGCTCTCTGGTTGACCGACGCGCATCGAGTACTGCGCCCTGGCGCGCGCGTGCTGATCGCTACTGACTGGAGGCAACTCCCGGCGGTCTGCGATGCGATCCAGGCCGGCGGCTTCGTCTGGCGCGGCATCGCAATCTGGACGAAGCTGGGCGCCTCACGTCCACAACTCGGGCGATTCCGGGGGGATGCGGAGTTCTTCGTTTGGGGGAGCAAGGGCGCGCCCCGTTGGCCGGGCCGTGTCTGCCTGGGACCTTCGAGCGAG
>JADKKK010000036.1 GCA_016720545.1 Myxococcales bacterium | reverse complement strand
GCGAAAAGGCGCTCGAAGACGGCGCCCTCCCGGGTCTCGAAGGCCACCAGGTTCCACATGTGGCACGTGTCGCGCTGGCCAATGCGGTGAACCCGGCCGAACCGCTGCTCGAGGCGGTTCGGGTTCCACGGCAGGTCGTAGTTCACGAGCAGGTTGGCGACCTGGAGGTTCACGCCTTCGCCTGCGGCGTCGGTCGCCACGAGCACGAGCACCTTGGGGTCTTGTCGAAACTTGTCCTGCGCTTCGAGGCGTTCGGCGCGGCGCGTGCCGCCGTGGATCTCCACGACGGCCTCCGGATCGCCGAGGACCCCCGCGATCTCTCGCATCAGGTAGTCGAGCGTGTCGCGGTGCTCGGTGAAGACGATCATCTTCCGCCGGCGTCCGCCTGGCAGGAACATCTCGGCGTCCTTCGATTGAAGCAGGGTGGACAGCTCGTCCCACTTCTTGTCGACCTTCGCCTCGATGACCCGCGCGGCGTCGCGCTCGAGCCCGCGCAGGACGACGATCTCGGCCATCAGCTCGGGCACGCTCACCGCGGACGTGGCGGTTGCGACCAACTCCGACTCGATGCTCTCCCGCTCCTCCGCGGTGAGGTCATCTTCGTCGTAGTCGCGCTCGTCGAGATCGCGCTCGGCGCGCTCGGTCCGCGCCGGCGACTTCAGCTCCTCGAGCCGCGCTTCGAGCCGCTTTCGTCGCCGCTCGAGCGACCGGTAGATGGCGTGGGGAGAGGAGGCGAGCCGGCGCTGCAGGATGGTGAGCGCGAAGCCCACCATGCCACGCTTCTTTCCCTGGAGCTTCTCGGCGCGCCCCATTTGCTCCCGCACGTATGTCGTAACGGCCTCGTAGAGGTCCTTCTCGGCCGGCGACAGCTTGAACTTGAGCGTGGTCGCGATGCGAGGGGGGAAGAGCTTGGTGCCGTCGAACTTGAGGAGCTCCTCCTTCACCATGCGGCGCATGAGGTCCTTCAGGTCGGCCGGCCCCACGCTCGCCTTCGCCTTGCCGTAGAAGCGATCGGGGTCCACTAGGCAGAGCCACGCCTGGAAGTCTTCTTCTTTCCCGTTGTGCGGCGTCGCCGTCATGAGGAGAAAATTGCGGGTAAGCTCGGGGCTCCCGATCTTCTTGCCGAGGTCGTACCGCTTGGTGGTGCCGAGGTCGTTGCCGAGCTTGTAGCTCGCCGACATCTTGTGAGCCTCGTCGACGATGACGAGATCCCAGCGCGCGCCGTCGGCGTCGAGCTTCGCGAGCCAGTCGTCGTTGCGCGAGAGCTGGTCGAGCTTGGCGATCAGCCTCGGATGTTCGAGGAACGGGTTGCCGTTCGCCGTGGACTCGACGAGCGCGTGCGACAGGATGTCGAAGCGGAGGCCGAACTTGGTCGACAGCTCGGTCTGCCACTGCTCGATCAGGCTACCGGGGCAAATGATGAGGCAGCGCTCCAGATCGCCCCGGAGCTCCAGTTCGCGGATGAAGAGGCCCGCCATGATGGTCTTGCCGGCGCCGGGATCGTCGGCGAGCACGAAGCGAAGCGGCTGGCGCGGCAAGAGCGCCTCGTACACGGCCGACACCTGGTGCGGTAGCGGCTCCACGTCGGAGGTGTGCACCGCCATCATCGGATCGAAGAGGTGCGCGAGCTGGATGCGCATCGCCTCCGCGGCGAGCTTCCACGCCTCGGGCTTCGCGCCGAAGGTCCACGTGCGCGTCGCGCTCACGAGCGAGAGCTTGGGCTCGTCGTCCCGGAAGAGGGTCTTTCCGCGGGTGCTGCCGTCGGGCAGGTCGTACTTGACGGTGCACGCGCCCTCCCCCGTGTGCTTCACGTAGATCACCAACACGGGCCCCGAGGGCTCGAGGCCCGCGACGTACGATTCGACTTCGAGGTCTTCGAGCTTGATCATGAGAGGGCGGCGTCCTGGGTGCGCGGGGGCGCCAGGCTAGGGGACGCGGCGAGAGGGTGCAATGGCGGGACGGAGCAGCACCGCCGGCTGTGCCTCGGAGCACCGCCGGCTGTGCCTGGGGTCCTCTACGAGAACAAGAAGCGCACGTCGTCCTCGGTGAGCCTCTTCGCCACCTCGGAGCCGTCGTCCAAGATCGACGCGAAGAGGGCTTGCTTGCGCTCTTGCAGCGCCAAGATCTTCTCCTCGATGGTCTCCTTGCCAATCAGCTTGTAGACGAACACCGGCTGCGTCTGCCCAATGCGATGCGCACGATCCGTGGCTTGGTTCTCGGCCGCGGGGTTCCACCACGGATCGTAGTGAATCACCACGTCGGCTGCGGTGAGGTTCAGGCCTGTGCCGCCCGCCTTGAGGCTGAGGAGGAACACGGGCACCTCTCCCGTCGCGAACTCCGCCACCACGCTCCTTCGGTTCTCGGTCTGGCCCGTGAGCATCGTGTACGGGATCTTCGCCGCGCCGAGCTCCGCTTCGATGCGCTCGAGCATCGTGACGAACTGCGAGAACACGAGCACACGCCGCCCCTCGGCGACGAGCTCGGTCACCATCGCGACGAGGTGAGTCAGCTTCGCCGAGCCCGCCTTCTTCGCCGCCGCGAGCTTGAGGAGCTGCGGATCACACACCGCCTGCCGGAGCTTCAAGAGCGCGTCCAGGATGATGATCTGCGCCTCCTGGAGGCCACGAGTCGCGAGCGCCTCCGCCACCCGCGCGCTCATCGACGCGCGGATCGTCTCGTACACGTCACGCTGCGCAGGCTCGAGCTCAACCCGGGTGACGACGAGCGTCTTCGGAGGGAGATCTCTCGCGACGAGCTCCTTCGTGCGCCGGAGCAAGAACGGAAAGAGGCGCCCTCGGAGCGCTGCGCGCGCCTCGGCGTCGCCGCGGTGCTCGACCGGACGGCGGTAAATCTTTCCGAAGGCCTTCGCGTCGGGGAGGAGCTCCGGCAGCACGTACCGGAAGAGACTCCATAGCTCGCCGAGGTGGTTCTCGAGCGGCGTGCCCGTGAGCGCGAGCCGGAACGCGCCGTTGAGCCCGAACGCCGCGAGCGCCACGGCCGAGGCGGGGTTCTTGATCGACTGCGCCTCGTCGAGCACGATCGTCGAGAACGACCGCTTGGCGAAGAGCGCGCCGTCGCGGACGAGGATAGGATAGGTGGTCACGATCACGTCGGCCTCGGCGAACGCGTCGTCGTCCGACGCGCGATCTTTGCCGTGGTGCTCGAGCACGCGCAGCGAAGGCGCGAACCGGCGGAGCTCGTCGAACCAGTTCGGCGCCACGCTCTTCGGGCACACGACCAAGCTCGGCGCCACCTTCACGGTTCCTCCGTGCTCGGCTTCTCGTTCGGAGAGGAACAGCGCGATCGTCTGGATGGTCTTGCCGAGGCCCATGTCGTCGGCGAGCACCGCCCCCAGCCCGAGCCGACGGCGGGCGTCTAGCCACCGGAACCCGTCGATCTGGTAGGCGCGCAGCGTGGCGACGAGCGCGGCGGGCACCTCGACCTCGCGTGGTGAGCGGAGCTCGCGGCGCAAGGTCTCGAGGCTCTCCGGTGCGCGCGGGAGGATGCCCGGCGGGAGGCCCAGGGCGCGCAGACGAGGAACACGCGGGCCTCCCCGGCGCTCCGCGAGCTCGAGCAACAGCGAACGAATGGACTCCACGCGCTCCACCGGCAGGAAGAACGTCTTCCCCGCATGCTCGACCGCGACTCCGTACTTGGGCAGCGTCTGCCCGCGAAGACTGTCGAGCAGGGCCGGGAGAATATCCACCTTCTGCCCGTCGAGATCCACGGTGAGCCCCGCCGCGTAGGCGTCGCCGTCGTCGCGGAGCCCGAGCTCAGCGTCCCCGATCGCCGTGCTCCCGAACGCGTAGTCGGGCGTGGTCTCGACCTCGAACGAAGTCCCCCTCAGGGCAGCTCGCGCGGCGTGCTCGACTTCATAGATCGAGCCGTCGCCGAGCACGAGGTGCGAGGCGCCCGAGCGCGCACCGAGCGGCTTGAAGCCCCCCGCGGTGAGCGCGGCCGTGAGCGCATGGATCGGCGCGGGATCAGGCCCCACGAGGGTGATCGTGGTCTCGTCTTCGACGACCTTCGGCGCGATGCTCTCGAGTCGCGCCCACACCCCGGGCGACGCCTCCACGACCGCGTGGAGCCGGGCGTCGCCGGTCCCCCCGCGGCGCTCGGCCGCGGGCGACTCGAGGCGAGCCTTCACCGCGACCGGCACCGTCGCGCGGACCACGTCCTTGGGCCCGGCGAGCCCTCGCGCCGCGAGCGCCTCGCGGACCGCCTTCGTCTGCCCGGGACCAATCACGTATCCCGCGCTCCACGCCTCGACGACGTCGTCCGAGACGTCGAACACGAGCTCTCCGACCTCCGCCGTCCGAGGATCGAAATACTGAGTCGGTGGCTGACCCAGCGCCAGCGCTTCTTGGTTTGCGCCGGCGGGACCGTCGCCGCCGCCCGCGTCGACCCGGACGCCGACCCGGACGCCGACCTGGACCACAGGGAGCTGCGCGCCGGCGACGGGGTCGATCGCGTAGGTGAGCGCGCCGAGCCTCTCTCGGCCGCGACGCAGGAGCGTGCGCTGGCCCCCCGGGACCTCGAGGTACGCGCGCCCGGTGCGCAGGAGGGCGGCGAACACGGCGGCGTCCTCGGCCGGGTCGAGCGGAATGACCGACGCGCCGTAGCCCTGGCGCCGTTCGAGCGCTTCCAGGACGCGGAGATCTGCCCGGACGAGCTCCTGTCGGAAGAGCTCGTCGAAGGGGATCTCCACCCGCGTGTCCTGACGCGAACGTCGGCTGAAGTGCGCAATAAAGCTGAGGGCCTCGAAGGAGACTTGGTAGTCTCCGCGGACGTTGCGACGGAGCACATAGTGCGGGAGGAGCACGCTCTCGTCGCGCTCGCCCCCTCGCGGCGCGCCCGAGAGGCGCGCGATCCACGCCTCGTGCGCGGCGCCGAGCGGCTCGGGCGTCTCGCTCTGCGAAGCGACCCTGCCTTCGTCCCGCGCCACGGTCTCGGGCGGCGCATCACGCTCGCTCTGCGGCGCGAGCGCATCAGGCGCGGACTTTGGGGCGGATGGAGCCTCCGCGGGCGGGACAGCGCCCGTGGCCGGCGCCGCAGACTCCGCCTCACGGGACCTGCGTGGCGCGGAGCCCGCGCCGGTCGCGTCGGCCGGCACGGCGCGATCGCGCATGAACGCGAGCACCGCCGCGACGTGTGCGCAGTCGGAGCCATCGCGGCAGCTGCACGCACCGAAGCACTCGTCGTCCGCGAGCGCGACGCTGACGGTGAAGGTCCGCTTGCCATCGGCGACCCTCGCGTCGACCTCGTCGCTCGCTCCCTGCCCCTTCGCCTGCCCCTTCGCCGTCTTGAGCATCACGCCGCCGCTCCCGAAGATCGCCTCCCCGCGGGACACGTCGACGGGGGAGAGCTTCGCGAGGGAGGACGAAGCGGCGGCGGCGGCGTTGAGCGCGACGTTGAGCACCAAGCGTCGCTAGGCGAGGCGTGTGGGGCCGTCAAGACCGGGACGGAGCGGCGCTCGACGTGGCGTGCCCCCGTCGCTATCCTTTGAGGTGATGGCCCACAGCCCCAAGCCCGAGCGAGGCCCCTTTCGCACGCACGATATCGCGCCCGGCGATCGTCACGAGCTCTCTCGTGGGAACGCCATCTATTGCGCGCCCACAGGCGGCGCAGGGGCGCGTGGGACGGGCTACGCGTTCGAGCTCTTGGACTCGGACCCGGCGGTCGAGTCGGCCGGCGTGGACGCGGGCTTCGCCCCTTCGGACGACACGCTGCGCGCCCCCGACGTGTCCGTGGGGGTCCCCGATCAGCCGGGCTGGATCAAGGGCGCGCCCCCGCTCGCGCTGGAGTACGCAGGCACCGGGCAAGACGAGGCCTCGTTGCAGTCCAAGATCGCGGACTTGCTGGAGGCGGGGACCCGCTGGGTGTGGGTCGTCCGCCTCGTGGGCCCGCGCCGCGTGGAGATCTACGAACCGGGCAAAGACCCGATCGTGAAGAGCACCGGCGACGAGCTGTTCGCGCCCGGCGTGCTCCAGAACCCTGTCCGAGCCGAGGCGCTGTGGGACCGCAAGGCCGCGCACGAGGGCACGCTTCGCAACCTGCTCCAGCGGGCGGGGTATGGAAGCCTCGACGCGGTCCGCGAAGAAGGCCGCGAAGAAGGCCGCGAAGAGGGCCGCGAAGAAGGCCGCGAAGAAGGCCGCGCCAGCGCGGTGCTCGGCGTCCTCGCGGCCCGCGGCTGGGCCGTGCCCGAAGCTCTTCGGGCCCGCGTGCTCGCCTGTCGCGACGCCGCGGTGCTCGACACGTGGCTCCGACGCGGCGTCACCGAGGGCTCGCTCGACGCGGTGTTTGACTGACTGTTGGCTGACGCGTTCTACGAGGCCGCGCGCGTGTTAGGCTGAGCCATGTCCCAGGCGCAGCGCCACGCGACGTACGACGACCTGCTCGCCGTGCCCGACCGCAAGCTCGCGCAGATCGTCGAGGGCGTGCTCCACGTTCATCCCCGGCCGGGCAGCCCTCACGCGCGGGCCGCCTCGCTCATGGGGATCGACATCGGCGGGCCGTTCGATCGCGGCCGCGGTGGGCCCGGCGGGTGGCTCATCTTCGACGAGCCCGAGCTCCACCTCGGCAGCGACATCGTGGTGCCAGATCTCGCGGGATGGCGCCGCGAGCGCATGCCCGAGATGCCCGAAGCCCCCCACTTCACGATGCCACCCGACTGGGCCTGCGAGGTGCTCTCCCCGAGCACAAGCAAGCTCGACCGCGGTCCGAAGCGGCGCGTCTACGCGCGTGAGCACGTCTCGTATCTCTGGCTCGTGGACCCGGCGGCGAAGACGCTCGAGGCGTTTCGCATCGAAGGTGACCGCTACCTGCTCATCGCGACCCACGAGGACGACGACCGGGTGCGCGTGGCCCCGTTCGACGCCGTGGAGCTCGAGCTCGCGGCGTGGTGGTCGCGCTAAATCGCCGAGCGTGATTCTGACACGGGCAACGCGGCCGTTTTGGGCCGGGACCCAAAACCAGGAGGTGGGGCCCCAGCGGGCTCCGCCCGTGGGGCGGAGGACGGAGTCCTCCGATGACAAGTCAGGCTAAATCAGCGGGTTTGATCGAAGATCACGACCGCTGATTTAGCTGAGGGCCCCGCGACGCCCCCGCGTCACGGGACCCGCGCGCCGTCGCTCTTCCGCGCTACCCCCTCTGCCGCCGCGAGCAGCGCCCGCACATCCACGCGCTTCCGAAACGGCACGAACGCCTGCTCGCCAAAGGCGCCCTCGCCGCAGTCGAGCTCGGTGTCCACGCAGACCACCAGGTTCCTGACGGAGGCCTGCTGGAGCGACGCGCGCTTTCTCGTGAGGTACTCGCGCGTGTAATAGCCGACGACCTCCACGAGCACCTCGTCGGCGCCGCGACGAAGCGCGAAGTCGGGGAACACCAGGTGACGCCCGGCCCGGAGCGCCCGTGTCTCCCGGTGGATGGTCCACCCCGATCCGCTCCGGCGTAGGTCGCGGATGAGGGCCCGCTCCACCGCGCTGTCGGACTCGGGGGAGAGGGCGTGGGTCCTCGGCAGCGGCGCGTGGTGGTCCACGACCACGCGCACGGTCCCCTCAGGCGAGCTCGCCCGCTCTCGTAACCGGCAGTTGGCCCCCAGCGAGAAGGAGTGCGTCGCCGTCAGCGTGGGGAAGAACGTGGCCAGCGCGCGCCCGTATTTGAGTGTCTTCCGGAAGAGCGAGAGTGGCCCGGAGATGCCCATGCGGAGCGTCTCCGGGTCCGGCCCTGGAGAGAAGTCTGCCAGGAGGCCCCGCAGCTTGGCGTAGCGGACCACCGCGCGGATCGACTCGCGGAGGTCGACGCCGACCCACTCTGCCCGGAGGAGGAGCCCTTGGACCAGCGCCAGGTTGTACTTCTCCACGAGCGACGCGGCCGAGAGCCCCGTCGGGATCCCCGCTCGCTTTCGCGCACCCTCGCGGTCGGCGAACAAGCCGTCTTCGACCTCACGTGGGGTGAGCAAGAGCACGTTGGCGGCCGCCTCGAGCACGGCGGCTCGGGGGCGTCGGCTGGCCTGCGAGGAGAGCGCGAAGACGACCTCGCGAATGCGCCGCGGATCCGCGGCCGCCGAGACGGCGCTCGTCTGGAGGCGATCGAGCAGGGCCTTGATGCCCATCGCGGCGCGCCTCCGCGCCCCCATTTGGCGCAGCGTGGGCTCGATGGTCTCGCCCCAGGCGTGGTCGATCTCGGCGTCCCGGCGCCCCTCGAGATCGGAGAGCTCCTGGAGCGCGCGCGCGACCCACACCTCGTCGCGCGAGCCGAGGTAGCGCGGCGCGACGAGCGGTGTGGCCGCCTGCCCCGTCTGTGCCGTCTGCCCCCGCCCAGCGCGTGGCTCGGCGAAGGCGGCGCGTGCGGCGTACGGCTCAACCGAGAGCAGGGAATGTGGCAACAAGGTGCGCTCTCCTCCGCGCCGCGCGGCGCTCTTCGATCGTGTCGGCGGTGGTGAGCTCGTACACGAGGGCCCGCTTCCCGGGCGCCGCGCGGAGGACGCGCCCCACGCGCTGCACGAGCTCTCGCGTCCCGAGCGAGCCTCCCGCGAGGATCGCCACGCGGGCGTCTGGCACGTCGAGCCCCTCGTTCAGGACGCGCGCGGACACGAGCACACGGAGCGCGCCGGCGCGAAAGCCCGCGAGGAGGTGGTCGCGCTCCTCGCGGGAGGTCTCCGCGCTGAGCACGGGCGCGAGCGCCTCGTGGCCTATCCGGTAGGCGTCGTCCACGCTCTGCGTGAAGATGAGGACCTTGTCGCCCTGGTGGGCGTGACGCTCGATGAGGCGGAGGGTCGTCGTGAGCTTCGCCTCTGGGAGCGAGCAGAGATCCGTGGCGCGCCGAAACGCGCGGAGCGCCGCGCGCCCCGCGTCGCTCTCCGACAGCGCGGCGACGAGCGCCGCCCAGTCACCGTGGGGGTTCGTGCGGCGGAAGACGCGCGCGAGGGCGAGGAGGGGCTCGCTGAGACGGAGGTACTCTTCACGTTCCCTGCGCGTGAGCGCGACCGACACCCGCACCATGTCGAGATCGGCGAGGTGCGTGCCGAGGAGCGACTCGAGGCTCACCTCGCTGACCACCCGCCCCACGAGCGCATCGAGGTGCCCGCGCTCGCCGTCCCGGCGAGGCGGCGCGGGGGCCGTGGCGGTCAGCCCGAGCCGGAACGGAGCCGTCGTGGTCTCCAGCGCCTCGCTCCGCGCGCCGGACGCGAAGTGGTGCGCCTCGTCGACGACGAGCAGCGCGAACCGGTCGCCGAGCGCGTCCATTTGTCGATACGCGCTCTCGAACGTCATCACGGTCAGCGCCTCGACGCGCCGCTCTCCGTCCCCGACGACGCCGACGGGCGCCCGATAGACCTTCGCGATCTCCCCTCTCCACTGCTCGAGCAGCGCCCGCGTGGGGCAGAGGACCGCGGTGGGCGCCCTCGTGAGGGCCATCGCGGCGAGGGCGATTCGCGTCTTGCCCCCGCCTGTCGGGACCACCACGACGCCGCGACGGTCGAACGCGAGCCACGCGTCGAGCGCGCTCTGCTGGTAAGGCCGGAGCGTGGGGGGGAGCCACACGCGCTCGCCAGGCTCGCCAGGCTCGCCAGGCTCGTCAGGCTCGTCGAGCCGGCTCGCCGGCCAGGGGAGGCGGTCGACCTCGAGGCCGCGGTCGCGGAGCTCGGCCACGATGGAAGGGGCCGCGTGCGCAGGCGCGCGGAACGCGCAGGCCCGCGGGTCCCACAGGACTCCGGGCAGCGTCGCGGCGTCGGGGTACCCCTCGATGCAGAGGGTCCCACGGTCGAAGCGGAGCAGCACGGAGACCATGACCGCTGCAGAGCAAGCGCGATGCCGACGGGCTCCTCGCGGTTCTACGCAGGAATTCCCCGCGGGCGGGCGTCACGGACGGCGGAGGCGTGTCCACGGACGGTCCGCGAGTCGGCAGGCCTCGATCCTCCCTGCAAGTGCCCGGAGGGGACGAAGCGGCGCCGGGGCGAACGTGGTGTGGAGGGCCGCGAGGGCCGCCGTGACGGTCGGCCCCTTGACTATTCAAGCAGTTGCGCTAATGATTGAACTATGACCACGCCCTCTCGGCGCTTCAAGGACGCCATCTACGAGCAGTTCGCGCGCCTCGGGAAGGCCGTCTCGGCGCCGAAGCGCATCGAGCTGCTCGACCTCCTCTGCCAGGGTCCGCGTACGGTCGAGGCGCTCGCCAGCCACGCGGGCATCTCGGTCGCGAACGCCTCGCAGCACCTGCAGGTCCTGCGCGCCGCCCGCCTCGTCGACGCAGAGAAGAAAGGCCTCTACGTGGAGTACCGGCTGGCCGACGACGAGGTCTGCACCTTCTTCTTCTCTCTGCGCAGCCTCGCCGAGTCCCGGCTCGCCGAGGTCGAGCAGGTCACGCGCGACTACTTCGACGCGCGCGGCGCCATGGAGGCCGTCGAGGGCGAGGAGCTGCTTCGACGCGTGCGGAGCGGCGAGGTCACCGTCCTCGACGTGCGACCACCGGAGGAGTACCGCGCGGGTCACATCCCGGGCGCGCTCTCGATTCCGGTCGCCGAGCTCGCGGACCGCGTGAGGGAGCTTCCGAAGGGCCGCGAGGTCGTCGCCTACTGCCGCGGGCCGTATTGCGTGATGGCGGTCGAGGCCGTCGAGCTCCTCCGAAAGAAGGGCTTCAAGGCCCACCGCATGGAGCAAGGCGTCGTCGACTGGCGCGCCCGCGGCTTTCGGACCGAGGCGCACCGTGAAGGCGGCGCTGGAAGGAGAGCTCGCTCATGAGCGCGACGAGCCCGGTCCGACTCGGCCTCCGCGAGAACCTAGGGCAGTTCTCGCTGCTCGTCGTCGTCAACGCCTTCGTCGGCGCGATGGTCGGCATGGAGCGCAGCATCCTGCCGGCGATCGCCGAGCAGGAGTTTCACCTCGCCGCGCGCTCGGCGGTGCTGTCGTTCATCGTCGTGTTCGGCGTCACCAAGGCGCTGACCAATTACCTCGCCGGGCGCCTCTCCGACAGGTTCGGCCGCAAACACGTGCTCGTCGGGGGCTGGCTCGTCGCCGTCCCCGTGCCCTTTCTCCTCATGTGGGCTCCGAGCTGGTCGTGGGTGCTGTTCGCCAACGCCCTCCTCGGCGTCAGCCAGGGGCTCACGTGGTCGACCACGGTCATCATGAAGATCGATCTCGCGGGCCCGGCGAAGCGCGGCTTCGCGATGGGGGTGAACGAGTTCGCTGGGTATTTCGCGGTCGCGGGCAGCGCGCTCGCCACAGGCTTCATCGCCGCACACTACGGGCTTCGTCCGGAGCCGTTTTACCTCGGCGTCGGGTTCGTCGCGATCGGCCTCTTGCTCTCGGCGCTGGTCGTGCGCGAGACCAAACACCACGTCACCGCCGAGGTGAAGCTCCACGGCGAGCTCGCGCCGGAGGCCGTGCCGACCCAGCGCGAGGTGTTCTGGCGCACCACGCTCTTCGACAAGAACCTCTCCAGCGTGAGCCAGGCCGGGCTCGTCAACAATCTGAACGACGGCATGGCGTGGGGCCTCTTTCCCCTGTTCTTCGCCGCGGCTGGCATGACCCTCGGGCAGATCGGCACGCTCGCCGCGATCTACCCCGCCACCTGGGGAGTCACGCAGCTCTTCACCGGCGCACTCTCGGATCGCGTGGGGCGCAAGTGGCTTATCGCCTCGGGGATGTGGGTCCAGTCGGTCGGCATCGCGTTCGTCGTCCTCGCGACCCGCTTCGCGGGCTTCGCGACGGGGGCCGCGCTGCTCGGCGTGGGCACCGCGATGGTCTACCCGACGCTGCTCGCCGCGATCGGCGACGTGGCGCACCCCTCGTGGCGCGCCTCCTCGGTGGGCGTGTACCGGCTCTGGCGCGATCTCGGCTACGCGATCGGCGCGCTCCTCGCCGGGGCGATCGCCGACGCGCTCGGGCTGCCTTCGGCGATGTGGATCGTCGCGGCGCTCACGTTCGCCTCGGGGCTCGTCGTCGCCGTGCGCATGTCCGAGACGAACAAGACGAGCGCGACGAGCGCGACGAGCGCGCCGCCGAGTCCCCTCCAGCGAGCCGCGACCACGTGTGTGGAGCCCGGCGAGCTCCGTCACCTGTCCGCCGCGATCGTCGTCGACGTGCGCTCGCCCGAGGAGTTCGAGCAAGGGCACGTCGAGGGGGCTCGCAACGTCCCGCTCGACACGCTCGGGGAGCGGGCCTCGGAGCTGCCTCGGGGCGTGCCCGTCGTCGCTGTGTGCGGCAAGGGCGGGGGTCGCTCCGAGCGCGCCGCCGAACAGCTCCGCGCCCTCGGTTTTTCGTCGGCCCGGTCCCTCTGCGGCGGGACCCAAGCCTGGCTCCTGTTCGCCGCCAAAGGAACACGATCATGACCAAGACGCTCTTCATCCTGAACGATCCCCCCTATGGCACCGAGCGCAGCTTCAACGCGCTCCGTCTCGCGGGCGCCCTCTCGAAGCGCGAAGGCGAGGAGGTGAAGCTTTTTCTCATGGGCGACGCCGCCTCGTGTGCGAAAGCGCACCAGGAGGTGCCCCAGGGATATTACAACCTCGAGGTGATGCTGAAAGGCCCACGGCGCCGAGATTGGCATTTGCGGGACGTGCATGGACGCCCGCGGCATCGCCGAGGCCGAGCTCACCGAGGGCACGAAGCGAAGCTCGCTCGAGGAGCTGACGACCTGGCAGCAGTGGGCCGACAAGACGCTGGTGTTCTGATGGGCGCACTCGGGAATTGAACAGGAACGGACAGGACCCGATGATCGGCACTGGCATCCTAGAACACATCGGTCGCACTCCTCTGGTGCCGCTCGCACGCATCGCGGCAGGGCTCCCGGTTCCTGTGCTGGTCAAGTGCGAGCACATGAACCCGGGAGGGTCGATCAAGGACCGCATCGCGCTCGCGATCGTCGACGACGCGGAGGTCCGCGGAGCTCTTCGCGCAGGCATGACGCTGATCGAGGCCACGGCGGGCAACACGGGCGTCGGCCTCGCGCTCGTGGCCGCCGCGCGCGGCTACGGGCTCGTCTGCGTGATGCCGGAGAAGATGTCGGTCGACAAGCGCGTCGCGCTCGCGGCGCTCGGCGCGAAGGTCGTGGTCACGCCGAACGCACCGCCTTCGAGCCCCGACAACTTTCGCGCCGTCGCGAGGCGGATGGCCGAGGAGCACGGCTGGTTTCTCACCGACCAGTTCAATAACCCCGCCAACGTACGGGCACACGCGGAGACGACGGCGGTCGAGATCCTCGAGCAGACGAACGGTCGCGTGGGAGCCTTCGTCGCCGGCGCGGGCACGGGCGGGACGTTGAGCGGCGTTGGCCGTCGGCTGAAAGCGGCGTGGCCCGACGTTCGCGTCATCCTCGCCGATCCGGTGGGATCGGGCCTCGCGGACTGGGTCGAGACCGGTCGGATCGGACCGGATGGCTCGTACGCGGTCGAGGGGATAGGCGGGAGCGAGGCTCCGCGGAACCTCCATCGCGACGTGATCGACGGCGCCGAGCGGGTCTCCGACGCCGAGAGCTTCGCGATGGTGAAGCGGCTCGTGCGCGAGGAAGGGCTGCTCGTCGGAGGGTCGGCGGGCACCAACGTGGTCGCCGCGCTTCGACTCGCGGCTCGCGGCGACCTCGACGGTCCCGTCGTCACGGTCCTGCCCGACTCATGGGATCGCTACCGCGCGAAGCCTTGGATGCAGGAGTGGGTGTGAGCATGACACACGACGATCCGATCTACCTCGACCACAACGCGACGACGCCCCTCCTGGCCGAGGTCGTCGACGCGATGCTCCCGTACCTGCGCGAGCACTACGGCAACCCCTCGAGCGGCCACGTGTACGGCGCCCGGGCACGCAGCGCCGTGGCCCACGCGAGGGAGCAGGTCGCCGCGCTCCTCGGATGCGACGCGGACGAGGTGGTCTTCACGTCCGGCGGCACCGAGGCGAACAACCTCGCCATTCGCGGCGTGACCGAGGCGCGCGAGGACCGCAAACACGTCGTCACCACGGTCATCGAGCACCCCGCAACGGCGCGCCCCTGCGCGTGGCTCGAGAAGCACGGGCGGCGGCTCACACGCGTTGGAGTCGACGCAGAGGGGCGCGCTCGTGTCGACGAGTTGCGAGAGATTCTCGACGGTGACACGGCGCTCGTCACGGTGATGCACTCGAACAACGAGACCGGCGTGCTCCAGCCCGTCGCCGAGCTCGTCAGGCTGGCGCGGGCCGTCGGCGCGGTCGTTCACACCGACGCGGCGCAGTCGCTCGGTAAGGTGCCGGTGAACGTGCGCGAGCTCGACGTCGATCTGCTCTCCCTCGCCGGGCACAAGCTCTACGCGCCGAAGGGCGTGGGGGCGCTCTACGTGAAGCGCGGCACGCCGCTCGCCCCCTTCGCGCGCGGAGCGGGCCACGAGCGTGGCCTGCGACCGGGGACCGAGAACGTCGCCTCGATCGTCGGGCTCGGCGTCGCGTGCGAGGCGGCGGGGCGAGACCTCGAGGCGGCGGCCGCGCGAACGTTGATCCTGCGGGACGCGCTGTGGGAGCACCTCGCGCGAGACATTCCCGGGCTCGCGCTGAACGGCCATCGCGACCTTCGCTTGCCGAATACGCTGAACGTCCGCTTTCCGCGGGCCTCGGGGGACGCCGTACTCACGGGGGCGCCGGAGATCGCGGCGTCGACCGGCTCGGCGTGCCACGAGGGCCACGAGACCGCGTCGGCCGTCATCCTCGCGATGGGCGTCCCGGCCGACGAAGCGCTCGGCTCCGTGCGGCTCACGCTCGGGCGCACCACCACAGAGGACGTCGTCGCGCGAGCCGGGAGGCGCTCGCGCGGTCGTGGCGATTCCTCGTCGACACGTGACACGGAGGCCCCCGGGCACCGCCGGCCGTGCCTTGAAGCACCGCCGGCAGTGCCTTGAAGCACCGCCGGCAGTGCCCTGAAGCACCGCCGGCAGTGCCCCGTCACCGCGCCGTCAGCCCACCTCCGCCGGGACGAGCAGGTCGGCGAGGGGGGTGAGGCGGATCTCGTCGAAGCGCTCGACGATGGCGCCGCGCATGGCCGCGACGGCGGCCTCGTCGAGCACCTCGGTCTTGTTGCGCTCTCCCGCGGCGCGCCAGGCCTCCTCGCTCGCCCACTGCGCGTACGCGACGAAGGTGCCGTCCGACGCGCGGTGCAGCCGCGACCCGAGGCCCCCGCGGCGCTCCGCGATGAGCTCGGTGAGCTGGCGCCACGCCGCCACGAACGACTCCTCTTTGTCCTCCGCCACGCGCCAGCGGTAGATGACGACGAACCCAACCTTGGGGGTGACCATGGCCGAGAGGCTACGGGGCTCGCCGCCGTCGGGGAAGCGTCGTACCGCTTGCCAGCGCGTGGGAGGAGGGGCAAAACCGTCGGCATGGCCTCCGCTTCGTCCGTCACCCGCGCCGCGCGCGCCCCCCTCGCCCGCGCTCGCGCGCCGCTCGCCTCGATTGCCTGGCTCAGCGTCGCCGGCCTCGCGTCGCTCGCGGCGTGCGGCGGCGACGACACCACGTTCGTCACCGAGGGGTCGAACGATCTCCGCGCGGCCTGCGAGCAGCGGCGCACGTGGACGCGCGCCAAGACCGTCACGTGCCTCGAGTGCCTAGCGACCGCGCCCCTGCCCGCGTGCGACTGCACGGTCAAGCAGCCGTACGTGGGGCGCTGCGCGCAGCAGCTCAAGCTCAAGCTCGCGAACCCCGAGTGCGACCAGGCGCTCGGGCTGTGCGTGAACGCGTGCAAGGCCGACGACTGCGCCTGCCTGGAGGCCTGCTACGCGAGCCGCAAGACCTGCCGCGCCCGCGTGTCGGCGCTCGACGGGTGCGTGGCCGAGGTGTGCGATTCGATCTGCCGCTGAGCCTCCACGTGTCGCCGTGCGCTGGTTGGCCGCGGTGCGCGACGGCGCAGCTGATTCAGCGGCGCGTCTTCCGGCTGGGCGCTCTCCCGCCGGGCCCTCGCTGGCCCCCGGTGGCGGCCGGCGCGCTGCGCTTCTTGCTGCCCGCGCGCGTGTAGGGCGCGTACCCCTCCGCGGCCTCCGCCGTGATCTCGGCGCCCACCTCGGCCTCGAGGCGCTTCAGCTCGTCGCGCACGCGCGCGGCCGTCTCGAAGTCGAGGGCCTCGGCCGCCGCCACCATCTTCGCGCGGAGGGCCCGCAGGGTCTCGGTGGGATCCTCGTCGCGTGAGCGCTTTCCGCCGGCGCCGCCGCCCCGCACCTTGGGCACGTCGAGGTAGTCGACCGTGCCGGCCGCCGGGTTCAGGTCCATGATGGCGCGCACGACCGTCTGGGGCGTGATGCCGTGCTTCTCGTTGTAGGCCTGTTGGATGGCGCGGCGCCGCTGGGTCTCGTCGATCGCGTGTTTCATGGAGCGCGTGATCGTGTCGCCGTACATGATGACGCGGCCGTTCGCGTTGCGGGCCGCGCGGCCGCTGGTCTGGATGAGGGAGCGCGGGCTCCGCAGGAAGCCCTCCTTGTCGGCGTCGAAGATGGCGACGAGCGACACCTCGGGGAGATCGAGCCCCTCGCGGAGGAGGTTGATGCCCACGAGCACGTCGAACTCGCCTAGGCGCAAATCGCGAAGAATATCCATGCGTTCGAGCGTGTCTACGTCCGAGTGGAGGTAGCGAATGCGCACGCCGAGCTCGCGGTAGTAGTCGGTCAGGTCTTCGGCCATGCGCTTCGTGAGGGTGGTGCAGAGCACCCGCTCGCCGCGCTCCACGCGGGCGCGGATCTCGCCGAGGAGATCGTCGACCTGGCCTGCGACGGGGCGGACCTCGATCTCCGGATCGAGCAGCCCCGTGGGTCGAATGAGCTGCTCGACGAACACGCCCTCGGCCTTCTCGAGCTCGTAGTCGCCCGGGGTGGCCGACACGTAGATACCCTGCTTCACGTGGCCCTCGAACTCGTCGAACTTGAGGGGCCGGTTGTCGAGCGCGCTCGGCAGGCGAAACCCGTACTCGACGAGGGTCTCCTTCCGCGCGCGGTCGCCTTTGTACATGGCGCCCACCTGCGGCACGGTCTGGTGCGACTCGTCGATGATCAGGAGAAAGTCGTCGGGAAAATAGTCGATCAGCGTGGGCGGGGGCTCGCCCGATTTCCTGTTCGAGAGGTGGCGCGAGTAGTTCTCGATGCCGTTGCAGAAGCCCATCTGCTCCATCATCTCGAGGTCGTATTGGGTGCGCTGCTCGAGCCGCTGCTTCTCCACGAGCTTGGCCTCGCGATCGAGCACGGCCAGGCGGTCGCGGAGCTCTTCGCGAATGCCTTCGATGGCCTTGCGCATTTGGTCTTGCGGCGTGACGTAGTGAGAGCCCGGGAAGATGGCATACCGCGGCACCGAGCCCTTCACGCGGCCCCTCAGCGGGTCGACCTCCTTGATGGCCTCGATGGTGTCGCCGAAGAACTCGACGCGGATGGCGGTCTCTTGCTCGTACGCGGGGAACACCTCGACGATGTCGCCGCGCACGCGGAAGGTGCCGCGGTGAAAGTCGATGTCGTTGCGCTCGTATTGAATGTCGACGAGCTGGCGCAGGAACACGTCGCGGCGCAGCTCTTCGCCCACGCGCAGATCGATGAGCAGCCCGTGGTAGCTCTCCGCGCTTCCGATACCGTAGATGCAGCTCACCGACGCGACGATGATGACGTCGCGCCGCGAGAGGAGCGCGTGCGTCGCCGCGTGGCGCATGCGGTCGATGGCGTCGTTGATGATGGCGTCTTTGTCGATGAACGTGTCGCTGGAGGGGACGTACGCCTCGGGCTGGTAGTAGTCGTAATAGCTCACGAAATAGCGGACGGCGTTCTCGGGGAAGAGATCGCGCATCTCCCCGTAGAGCTGCGCGGCGAGGGTCTTGTTGGGCGCGAGGATGAGCGCCGGCCGCTGGGCGTTCTGGATGAGGTGCGCGATCGTGAAGGTCTTGCCGGAGCCCGTGATGCCGAGCAGCACCTGGTGCCTGTCGCCGCGCCGGAGGCCCTCGGTGAGCGCGGCGATGGCCGTGGGCTGGTCCCCCTTCGGGTCGAAATTCGTGGCGAGCTTGAAGGGCAGATCCGGCATGGACCGCGCATGGTCGGGCCTCGCGACGCGTTTCGCAAGCGCCCCGCGGCCCGTCAGCGCGCGATGGCGAACTGCACCCGTGGGAACGACGGCCGAAGCGCGTCGATGGCGTGCACCAGGGTCTGGAAGTCGGTCTCGGGAGTGGCGGTCAGGTTGATGCGGTCGGCCGGCGCGGCGTCGCGGGCGGTCGCCGCGCACGCGGTGAGGGCGGCCCAGTCGTAGTCCGACCCCTCGCGCCGCGCGAGCGTGGGCCCGGGGGCGAGGCCGGCGGTGCGGCCGGGGTCGGCGCACCCGGGGGCGAGGCGCTTGCCGCCAGCGCTCACCACCACGCCGTTGCGGGCGAGCACCACCGTCGCGGGCTGCGCGGGGGCCGCGCGCGCACCTGGGCGAGAGCCGCCACCGAGCACCGCGAGCTCCGCGGCCATGGCCTCTGCCTGCGCCGCGAGGTCGGTTGGCGCGGCGCGGGGGGCCTCGTGCTCGATGGCCGCGAGGGAGCCGTCGGCGCGTGTCACGAGCAGAGAGACGGTCGAGACCTCGCTCTGCCCAAGCGTGAAGAGGACCTCCACGAGCACGCGGTACGGGACGTCGGGCGCGACCGCGAGCTTTGCCGCGTGGCGCCCGTCGCGGGCTGCGCTCACCGCGCTGGCGAGCGGCTCCACGAACAGGCCGCCGCCTCCGCCTCGTTTGTGCGCCGCCGCGAAGCCCTCGATCCACGCGGGGGGCTGGGGGAGCGGCAGGAGCCTCGCGCCGCCGATCGTGAGCCCGCGCTGCGACACCGCGAGCTCGAGCGCGCCCGTCGGCGGCCGCGCGGTCGCCGTGGACTGCGCGAGCCCGGCCGGGGCGGTCCCCGTTGCGGCGCTCGCGGCCGTGGTCGTGGTCGGCAAGGGCCGCGTCGCCGCGGTCGTGGTCGTCGGGGGTGTCGTGCCCGCGGGCGTGGCCGGTGGGCCGACCTGCTCGGCGCAGGCGGCGAGCGCGACGGTGGACGCGATGGCGAGGACGCAGGTCAGAGGGGCGAGGGCCGAGCGCATCGCAGAAGCGTAGCCGGAGCCGCCCTCGGCCAGGAACGGGAGTCGAAAGCGCAGCCCAGGCCACGTGCGCGCACCCCCGAGGGACGGGCGACGTCGCGCGCGCGCCAGTCCCCGTCCGAGCCTCCGACGGAAAACGCATTATTTTCGCCTCGGGCCGGTCCGAACGCGCGGAACGAGCGTAGTGTTCGCTTGGAGGGACACACCGTGATGCTCTGGGACCCTAGCCGCCGGCCCCCTATGCGAGAAATCGCCTCGATTCGCGCCGCGGCGCACCGCGTGACGTCGGAGCTCGCGACGCTCATGGAGCCGCTCGCGTCCTCCAGTCTGCCCTTGCTCGTGTGTGGAGAGGTGGGTGTGGGCAAGAGCAGCTACGTCGACGCGCTGCTCAAGCGTTCGAGCCGTGCCCACGCGCCCGTGGTCCGGCTGAGCGCGCGCTCCCTCCCCAGCGAGGAGGAGCTCTTCGGCGTCGAGACCGCCGAGAGCCGCGGCGGCAGAGTCGTCGAGGGGCAGCTCGCGAAGGCCGACGGCGGCGTGCTGGTGATCGAGGACGTCGACGACCTGCCCGAGCCCCTCTCTCAGCGGTTCGTGCGCCTCGTGCAGGATGGCGAGCTGTCGCCAGTGAACAGCGCGCTCACCCGTCGCGTCGATCTCCGGCTCGTCGCGACCTGCGCCTCGCCGCGCCCCGGGCACCCGCGCACCGCGGGCCACGCCGAGGTGCACCGCCTGTTCCCGCTCACGGTCACGGTGCCGCCCCTCCGCAAGCGGGGCGACGACGTGGAGGCGCTCGCGAGGCACTTCGCGAGGGGCGCCGCCGGGGGCGTGACCGAGGCCGGCCTCACGCGCGAGGCGGTCGCGAAGCTCCGGTCGCATTCGTGGCCGGGGAACGCGCACGAGCTCCGGACGGTGGTCGAGGCGGCGGTGCGCACCGCGAACGGAGGCCTCATCGACGCCACACACCTCGCGCTGGTGACGCGCTCGGCCGATGTGGACGGCGTAGCGGAGCGCGAGCGCTTGATCGCGGCGCTCACCGAGGGGGCCTGGAACCAGAGCCGCGCCGCCGAGATCCTCGGCGTGTCGCGCCGCACGGTCATCCGCAAGATGTTGCGCTTCGGCGTGCCTCGGCCGCGGAAGAGGTAGCGCTGGCCAAGGCCGCGTGGGTGACACTTCGTCGGGGAGGCAAGCGTTCCCTGTCCGCCCGCCGCGGCTCAGGGATCGAACGTTCCGTATTTGGGAGCTGGCGCGGAGGCTGCCGGCGCAGGTCGCTTCGCGGGGGTCGCGGATCCGAGGGTGGCCGGGACGGCGGGGGCCTTCCGGCTTGTGATGCCGGCGGGGGCTGTCGGCGTCGGCGTCGGTGTGGGCGGTAGCGAACGTAACGGCGGGACGCTCGGCGCGCTCGGCGTCGCGCTCACCAGGGTTACGGCCCCGTTCGTCGCTGGGAGGGCGGGCGCGGTCGTGGAGCCTGACGGGATCGCGGCGCCCGTCGAAACGATCGAGCTCGACGGACGGACGTCTGGCGACGACCTCGTCACGTTCAGCAAGTGGGCCGCCATCCCTCCGAGGCCCACCAGCGCGACCGCCCGGATCACTCCCCAGCCGTAGCGGGATCGAGGACTCCCCGAACCGGCGTCGCTGGACGGCGCGACGTTTGGCGCCAAGAAGGCGCTGGGGCCGGAGTCTCGGCCCGGCATGGGCGCGGTTTGATCGACCGCGCGGGCCTCGAGCGGGATGGGAGCAACGTGACGGACCGTGGCGTCAGAGTCGATCCCGCCGCCCGGACTGCCTCGCACCGCTGCCCGGGGCGGCGTATCGCGAGGCGAGGATGACCTCAGTCTCGTGGTCGCCAAATCGCTGTCGTCGAGGTGGAGCGGGAGCCTCTTCGGAGCAGCGACCGCTGACGTGAGCCTCCCCGCGACGTCGGGCACGGTTCGCTCGCCGACGGGTGACGTGCCGACGGCCCCTGGATTTCTATCGGTTCGCTCGCCGTCCGCGCCGCGCGGATCGCCGCTCCGAGCACGCTCTCGCTCGAGCTCCGAGGGTAGGTGGGGCGAGCGCGGATCGGCTCCCTCCAGGCTCCGAGCGGGCTCCGCGAGCGGGAGGAGGGCGCCTCGGAGCTCGCTCGCATTCGCGTACCGCCGCGAGGGGTCCTTCTCCAAGCAGCGCTGAATGACGGCCCTGTAGGCCGGAGGCAGCGTGGCGGGGAGAGTGGGAGCGCTGGTCCGGATCGCGTTCAGGACCTCCGTGATGCTGCCCTCGAAGGGCAGCCGCCCCACGACGACCCTGTAGAGAATGATGCCGAGCGACCAGATGTCCGCGCGATGGTCCACGTCGCGCGACGAGCTCGCCTGCTCGGGGGACATGTACGACGGGGAGCCGATGATCGTGGAGACCGTGGTCGTGTCGCTCACCTCGCCAACCCGCTTCGAGATCCCGAAGTCGATGAGCTTGGCGGCCGTGTCGCCGTTCGCCTTCTTGACGATGAAGATGTTCGCCGGCTTCAGATCGCGGTGGACGACCCCTTGCCCGTGGGCGTCCGCGAGACCCTCGCACACTTGAGCGAGAAGCCGGGTCGTCTGCGGAAGCGTGAGCGTACCGCGGACGATGGCGCCCTCGAGCTCTTCTCCCGCGAGGAGCTCCATGACGATGTAGATCGTCCCATCCGGGAGCAGACCTGCGTCGAAAATACTCGCGATGGCCGGTGAGCGCACTTGAGCCAAGATTCGCGCCTCGCGGAAGACGCGCTCCCTCATCATGGGATCCCGCATCGTCGCGTCGAGCATGACCTTGATGGCGACGGGCTGGCCGAGGACCAGGTGAGTCCCTCGAAGGACCGCTCCCATGCCGCCGAACGCGAGGACCGAATCCACGCGGTACCGCCCGTCGATCACCTGACCGACGAGCGAGGTCACCCGCGAGGGTGCGGTCGCGCTACCCATGGCTCACGGTCCGTAGTTTCGCCAAGATCAGCGGGCGTGTCGACAACCCTCGGCGAGCTGCGTGCGCCGGGCCCAGCCACTGCTCGCCGCGCCGTGCGCGTAGCGAGTGTGTGGCCGCGACGACTCCGCGAACCGCCGCGTCACGCGCGCGCTGCCTGAGCAGGCTTCAGCAGGCTCCCGGGCTCACCAGGCCCGGGTGGCCGCTGAACACGATGGCGTCGAGGAGGTGCTCCTGCTCCACGAGCGCGAGCGTGGGGTGCAGAGGGTCGATCGCGAGCTGTCCCGCCGGGCCGTCGAAGCCGCACGCGAGCGCGCCGTGCAGCGAACCCTCGCGCCAGAGCTGCTCCGCCGGGGTGCTGGCGCCAGGCGGCGGAGAGAAGGTGACCCGGGCCTTCGTGCGCAGGCGCTCGTGGGTCTCGAGCGCCCGGAGATCGTCGAACGGATCGGTGAGCACGTGGCTATCGATGCCCGTGCACAGCCGCGTACCGGAGGCGCGGAGGGCCGTGAGGTCGGGGAGGCCGTCGCCGAGGTCGCGCTCCGTCGTGGCGCACACACACGCGAACGCTCCGGCCTCGCCGAGCAGGCGCGCCTCGTGCGGGGCGAGCTGCGTCGCGTGGACCGCCACGAAACGGGGGGAGAGCACGCCGAGGTCGGCGAGCAGCTCGGCGGGGCGACGGCCGGTCTCGGCGAGACACTCGTCGACCTCGCGCGGCTGCTCGGACACATGCATGTGCAGCGGCAGACCGTGCTGCTCGGCGTACCGCGCGAGCGGGACGAGCAGGTCGGGCGGCACCGCGCGCACCGAGTGCGGCGCGATGCCCACCACCACGCGAGGATCGCCCGCGTAGAGCGCGCGCAGGGCCTCGACGTCGCGGAGCACGTCGTCGACGTCGCGATCGCAGAAGCGCCGCTGCCCGGGCTCGGGCTCGCGCCCGGGGCCCGCGCGAAAGTAGGCCGTGCGGAGGAGCGCGATGCGGAGGCCCTCGTCGAGCGCGGCCTGCACCACGCGCTCGGCGAGCTCGGTGCGGCGCGCGTAGGGCGTGCCATCGGGTGTATGATGCACGTAATGGAACTCGCCCACGGTGTCGATCCCGGCGCGCCGCAGCTCGCGGAAGGCGACGCGGCTGATGCGCTCGATGCTCTCCGGCGTGAGCGACGTGGCGAGGCGGTACATCTGCCCGCGCCAGGTCCAGAAGTCGTCGGCGCCGCCCGTGCCCGGGCCTGGGCGCTGCGCTGTGCCGCGCATGCCGCGCTGGAACGCGTGCGAGTGGGCGGTGGTCAGCGCGGGGAGGAGCAGCGAGCCTTCCGGGGAGCGAGCGAGCACCGCGCGGTTCTATCACCTCCGCGGCGCGCAGGCTCGCCGTGCGCGGTGCGTGGGTACGACTACGTCATCGAGAGCAGGCGTCCCTTGAGTAGGTGACGAGCACCGCGCGCTCGTCGGACGACAAGACCCGATCGGCCCGCTGTGGCATACTCTTCTGGTGCCTCCCTCCCGCCTCCTCGCCGAAGCCCTGGCCCTCCCTCCCGAAGAGCGCGAAGAGCTCGCCACGGAGTTGCTGCGCTCGCTTGAGGTGCCTCCGGGGCTCTCGCTCGACGACGTCGACGAGATCGAGCGCCGCGCGGCCGACGTGATCGAGGGACGCGAGCCTGGGATTCCGTGGGAAGCCGTGAGGCGCAGGATCGGCCTCTGATTCGGTTCCATCGCCTCGCCGAAGCCGAGCTTGCCGCAGCCGTCGCCTGGTATGAGCGCCGGTACCCGGTACGAGCTGGGTCGCTGCCTGCGAGCTTGAGGCGCACCCCCTGCTCATAGGGAAACAAATACACGAAGCCCATTGTCACGCACTTCTCTTGGCGTAGCGTCATGGGCTGGAGGGTGGATGGGCGCCAAGCACTGGCACGAGTACGCGGAGCTGGCGGGGGGGCCGCCGGGCCGGAAGCGATCAGGCCCACAGCCTGTCGGGCGGGGAGCCGTGAAGACCGTGAAGGTCATGCACTCGAACACGCGAGCACTGGCTTCTTGCTGGGTCATGTTGTGCGCGGGTGCCTTGCTGATCCATTGTTCCGCGACCCCCGCCCCCAGTCCCACGCCCGACGCGAGCGTGGCGGCGGAGGCCGGACTGGACGCGCGCGAGCCGCCGAGGACGGACGGATCGGTTGCGGCGTGTGGCATTCCCCCCGGCCTCACCCTCGACGAGGAGCCGCGTTGCACGACGAGGTCACCCGGGCTCTTCACCGAGTACGCGATGTCCATGCAGGCCAAGACGTATCACGTCGATCTCTGCAACGTTGAGGAGTCGGAGGTTCCAAGGGATCAGGGGGCCTTTGACCAAGAGGTGGTCGGAAGCGCACCGTTTCTCAAGAGCAATGGCGATTTCGTGCGCACATCGGACTGCGCTTCGGGGTCGGTCACCGTCGATAGCGGGAGCGTCTCTCGAATCGTGTGGATTCGTCAGAACTAGCCCGAGACGGATCATGCGAAGCTCCATCAAGCACTCGGCGCCCTGGCCCCCTCGGCGGGGACTTCCTGGGCGACGACGAGATCTTGGCGGCGGTGGGCGTGGCCGGGAAGACCTACGCGGAGATCTTCTGGCCGAGCGTGAACGCGAGCGACACGCTGGAGTTCAGCAACGTGGGAGGTGCGAACCCCTACAACCCCTACGGCGAGTACCAGGTCACGGTCAATCAGGCCCACAGCCTGTCGGGCGAGGAGTCGTGATGGCCCTCAAGGTCTACGCGACGGCAGTTGTCCCCTTCTGGGCCATCGTCTCCGCCGGTGTCTTGCTGTGGCCGACAAGACCCGGTCGTAGACGGCCAGCTCGGCGATGGACCCGTCGAAGTACGAGCCCACGCTGGTGTTGCCGCCCAGCGCGGGGGCCGAGGCGAACCCGACTGTGTTGGTGGCGGTCGAGAACTGAGAGGTCCCGTTGATGAGGTTCTGCCACGCGCCCGCGGCGCTGCGCACTTCGTAGCAGCTCGGACTGGTGAGTGTGGCCGTGAGGGCGCCGCAGTCCTTCCGAACCGTCGCGCCGCAGTCGTCCCATACTTTGCTGTCGGTGTAGGGCACGTGCGCGGCGTCGGCGCTCGACCCCATTGTCCAGAAGCCCGCGCGCGCCGCCGTGCCGGGCGTCTGGGACGCGCGCTTGTGGATCACGAACACGTGACCGGAGGTGAGGCCCGCGAGAGAGGCGCCCAGGGTCAGAATTTTCTCTTGGCCCGCGGTCGAGGCGTCGAAGACCACGGCGGGCCGTCCGCCCACGAGCGTCGCCCCGGTGGCGACGAGCGGCTGCCGAGTCGAGGTGGCTTGGGTCGCGTCGAAGCCGTTTCCGGTCAGGTCTCGCCAGCTCGACACGTTCAGGTTGGCGTCTGCCGTGATGCCGAGATCCGCGCGAAGCCACGCGCGGCACCCGGCGAGCGACATGGGGAGAAAGCCGAGCTCCGGCCCCTCGCGCACGTGCACGCGCACCTTGGCGCTGCCCGCTTCGTCGAGCTTCAGTCGAAGCCGAACGAACCCGAGCGCCGGCCGCACGCCGATGTCGATGCCGGAGAAGACCGCGTGGGCAGCGGAGGTGTTCGCGAGCACCTCGGGCTGGCCCGGGTTCTTCTCCACCCAGTTGCGACCGTCGGCGCTGGTCTCGAGCTGCACCGTGATGTTCTCGGTGGAGCCGATGCGATCCGCGATCACCTCGATGGTGTAGCTCTCCAGCTCGGCCAGCACATCGTCGAGGTAGTTGGCGCTGTAGACGGGGCTGTCGCCGTTGATGATGTCGTCGAACGCGAGGATGGGCTCACCGGGCATGGCGAGGCCCTCAGGACGCGTCGCGCCCAGTGACCCAGAGCTTGACGTGCGCCATCGTCGAGGTCGCGATGGTGAGCGACAGGCGAACGAGGCCGAGCGTCGGGGACGTGCCGGGATCGTAGCCATAGGCCACTTCGGTGGAGCCCGCGGTGAGGTCCGCGGCGGCGATCTCGGCGGCGCCGGACGACTTAGCTATCCAGTTGACGCCGTCTGCGGAGTGCTCGATCCGCACAGTGAGCGTGCCGTTGGTCGTCACCTGGTCGGAGACGGCGAAGAGTGCGAGCTTGTCGACGCTGCCGAGCTTGTCGTAGAAATCGGGCCGGGTGTAGACGACCGTCCCCGCGCCAGAGATGAAGTCGTCGAATACCAAAATGTTGAAGCTTCGCTATGGTGATCCCTCCGGGCAAAGGGAGCCTGCGAGCCGCGGTTGGCCCCATCCCCCTTGCTCATAGTGAAACGGAAAAAAAACCGGTTGTCAAGAACTTCTTTTGGCGTAGCGTCATGGGCTGGAGGGTGGATGGGCGCCAAGCACTGGCACGAGTACGCGGAGCTGGCGGGGGGGCCGCCGGGCCGGAAGCGAGCGCCCGCGCGCAGCGACGCAGCGACGCCCGCCGCGACGCCCACCCGCGTGCGACACACCCATGAGCTCGCGTCGATCGCCGGTGGGCTCCCCAGGTCCAGGCGGCCGGGCGCGGTCCCGCTGCCGCCCGCGGTCGACGCGAACGGCCAGCGGCGCGCGCGGCACGCGCACGAGTACGCCGAGCTCGCGGGCGGGCCGCCCGCGTGGGCGAAAGACAGGCCGAAGAAGGTGCCTTGCCCGTGCAGCCCGGTCCACTCGGTGGCGGAGCGGCGGACGCGGATAGGCCGCCACGCGCACGACTTCGCGGAGCTCGCGGGCGGCCCGGTGGCCCGCAAGCCGAAGTCGGCGGCGTGCCCGTGCGACGTGGGCCCGGTGGTCGCGCCCAGGCCGCCGGCGAGGTTCGAGCGCCAGTCGCCGACAGGGGCTTTGGGGGCGCCGCGGGTAGGGCGACGAGCGGTGCCGGCGTTTTCACGCTCGGAGGCACGCTGGCTGTCACGGGGCGGTTCTTTCGTAGCGCCGAGGCGGGCGAGCACGCTTTCGATGGCTCCGTACCGCAAGTCTCACGCCACGGCGGCGACCCCGGTGGCCATACGGCCGACGAACGGAGACGGGCTTCCGGCGACGCAGGCCCCCCGGCCGGAAGTGGAGTGGCCATGGCTGAGCCCGCCGGCCGGCGCCCCGGCTCCCCCGCCGGCACCGCCCGTGGCGTCTCTGCAGCGAGCCACCGAGACCCAACGCGTCCGCATTTTGACGTTCAACACATGGGGCGTTCTCGGTGTTGAGCCCGAGCGGGCGAGGCGACTGGCCCAGCGCATTCGAGACCACGCGCGGGGTTTTGATGTCGTCCTCCTCAACGAAGTATGGGGAACCGGCTCGAACGAGCCGAGCTCGACGGCCGGCGGCATCTTTGGTGCGGTCGTGGGGTGGTTCCTGGGGGGGCCGGGCGGGGCGGTTGCTGGCGGAACGCTAGGAAGCACGCTCGCGGGGAAGCCCGTTCCCCGGAGCTCTGGTCGGGCCCAGCGAGACGAGTATTACGACATCCTCAAAGACGAGTTTCCGTACGTGATCTACATGACCCTCGGGCCGGGGGCGGGCAAGCTCTGGGGGCTCGGGAAGGACGCAACCGACAGTGGGCTCATGGCGTTCAGTCGCTACCCGTTCGTCGAGGCCCAGAACGACGGGAACACCTACCCGGGTGACATGGGCTCCGTCGTTGCGATCTCCAACGGCGTGTTCATCAACCCCGACCCCTACATCCGCTTCCTGGAATTCAACCACAGCTGCGGATCGACAACGGACCAGCTAGCCGCGAAGGGCGTCGTTCTCTTTCACATCGCGCCCCCCGGCGGACGCATCAATATCGCTCTTACCCACACGCAGGCCGAGAGCTCAGAATGCGCAGTCGCAGCGCGAGAGCGCCAATTGCACTATATTCGGGCGCTGATCGACGACCGCGTGAGCCCAAGCCGAAATCAGACAACGATCATCGCCGGCGACCTCAATATCGATGGCTACATCGCGCGGGACGACTCGGCAGAATCGCCGGGCACAGCGCCAAGAGCGGAAGAGTACCGTCGCCGAATTTGGGGAAACCTCGACTCCCGTCCGTACTTCGACGCCTGGCGCACAACTTCCCCGAGGGACGAAGGCACCACGTACAACATGGGGGAGTACGGCGGCGATCTCAACACAGGATACGTGGGCGCGCGCCGGTTCGACTACTTCTTGCTCAATGGCGATGGCTACCACGCACCGGGCGCGCTGACCTGGGCCGCCGGCACCCCGAGCTTTCCGTACGCGACCTTCTCGGAACCGAATGCGCGGTGCGTCAATTGGATACGTACCACGCTCCATTCCACCACGTCGGATCACGTCGGGCTCGCGATGGAGCTTGGCCCGCGCGCGGCCTTCTGCAATCCGGCGATGGCCACGCTGCCAAGAACGAACGGCACGCCGTTTGGCGTCGCGCTGCCGACCCCGGGCGCCGACGCGTGGTTTAGGCTCCCGCCCGGGACGTACACCCTTGGCCTGGCGAAGGGGGAGGTTGAGTCGGGGATGCGCCTGGACGTGTTCTCCGCTGAAAACCTGAGTCAGCCTCTTCGACCCCTCCCGCGGAGGCAGCGCGTCCTCACGGTAGAGCCCGCTCGGTGTAGCGCGGGAACGGTTCGCAACCGGGTTCCGTGCACCTACGAGACGGATCGATTCTTCGGCGGCGACGGCGAGCTGTATCTGCGGGTCTACAGTCCCGACGGCCTCACCTACGGTGAGGCGAGCCTCCTCGTGCTGAAGCACGATTGCGCGAGCGAGGACACGGCCTGCGAGCTTCTTCCAGCGAAGCCTCTGACACCGGCGGTTCCGCTCAATAAGCCGTACACCGGCTATTTTACGTTCTCCTCTATCGCCACCGCCAACCCAAGAGTGCCGCAGACGCTCGTCTTCCAGGGAACAACGCTCGATGGCACGGACCCGCGCAGCCCCGACCTGTCGTTGGAGAGGGAGGGGCTCCCGGTTCGGTCATTGCTTCCTTCCGACAGTAGCGCGATTGCCATGACCGAAGAGGCTCATGAGGCGAACTACCTCCTGAAGGTGTCACGCCCCTCCGACACCACGCGCTACTCGGTGGGTGTGGTGACCGATCTGACGTACGTGAGCGGCGCCAAGGACGACCTGCCGCCGTGGATGACGGCGGGCATATCCCCGCCGCCCTCTCCCATCGCGTTCAAGCTCGTGTGCCTCGAAGAGGGTGGGCTAGGCATCGGCGACGAGGAGCTCAGCGTCAAGGTGGTGGCCGACGGCGTTCAGGTCGCCGGCCCCATCTTTCGCGACGACCTTGACGCCGACGAAGCCATGGACCTGTCTGCGATTCCGAACTTCGGATTTGTCAAGCGGGCCTATCTGCTCATTGAAGAGCACGACGGCGACCTCGTCACCGACCCCGTTCAGGACACGGCAACGCTCGAGCTCTACAAGTTGGACCCCATGCGGCCTGAGGGAGCCAGTCATCAGCAGGTCATCACCCTTCATCCTGTAGGCGACCCGCGAACGTTGAACGGGCCCACGGTTCAGTTCCAGTACCACACCTCGCACTCGAAGGTCCCATGACGAGTCCTGTGCGCTGGTCGCGTCGGGTCGCCTTGCCGCTGAGCGGGTCGCAGCGGTGGCGTGCAGCGCGTCGACAACCCCCGATTCGGGGGGGGCGGGGCCCTCCGCGCCCAAGTGTCCTTCGGGGCGCGGCCCGGCGATGGCGCTGATCGCCCAGGAGGGAGCGCGGACCTTCTGTATGGACAGCACCGAGGTTACCCGCGGTCAGTACCGGGCGTTCGTTGCGTCGGGGGAAAAGCCGGCGGCTCTCCGCGAGCTCTGCAAGGCCAACGTGACCTTCGAGCCCGTCTCGTGCGTCGTCAAACCTCCGCCTTGCTCTGGTCCCGAGTGCGACACGCTACCCCAAGTGTGCATCGACTACTGCGACGCGGAGGCCTTCTGCGCATGGTCGGGCAAGACGCTGTGCGGCACTGACGACGGGCGGGAGCTCTCAACGGCGGAACTGGATGACCATTGGAAAAATGTGTGGTTGCGGGCATGCCACGGGCTAACGAGTCCGACAGACACCGGGACGCTATATCCCTACGGCAACACGTATTCGCCAGACACGTGCAATACGGCCGATAGAGCGGACACAGGCTGCGCTACTTCTCCGGCAACCTGTCGCCTGACGGCCGCGGGGTCCCTTCCGAATTGCCACAGTCGAGGCGCGTATTCCGGGGTCTTTGATCTCATGGGAAACGTCTGGGAGTTCGTCTACTACGTTGAAGATCCTTCGGGCCCATCGCCGAGCGTCTTCTACGGGGGCGCACCGTACAATGTCTCTTTTGCCGGTCGGGTGCTCGGCTGCGATCTTGGCATGAGCCCGTTCGGAGCCATATCCAAACAAGAAGGCACTGGTTCGATCAGTGTCGGCTTCCGATGCTGCGCCGTGCCCAAGTGAGCGAGCCGTCGCATCCCGCGCTGCCCGTGAACGCGAGCGACACGCTGGAGTTCAGCAACGTCGTGCTCGAGTCGTTTCCTACCTTTCGCCTCGTCGAGACGCCACCCATTCGGCTCCCCGTCGTGGGCCCCGCCGAGATTCGCCTCTACGAGCTCGCGACTGACTCGTCCACTCCCCGACTCGTGGATCAGTCGGCCACGATCGTCATTCCCCCGCTGACCTCGGACGGCGACTCCCGCGCGATCACGACCTCGCTCGAGGGGGCCGGCCTCTACGAGGTGCAATATCGTCGCTCGCGGACTCTCGGACCCGGCCATCCGTGATCTCCACCCATTGGTCGTTGACAGTGCAAAGAGGTTGGAGTCCACCATGATCGCATTGTTTCCGCGCGGGTCTCGCGTCGTCGCCGCGGCGGCTGCGTTCGCGCTCGTGGCGGCGTGCAGCGCCACGCCGGCCCCACCCGGCGCAGCCGACGCTGGCGGCGCGCCTTGCCCCTCCGGGCGCGGACCCACCATGGTGCGGGTCGTCAGCAAAAGCGCGGGCACGTTCTGCATCGACAGCACCGAGGTGACGCGCGACGACTACGCGGGCTTCACCCGCGAGGTCGCCGGCGGGAAGATGACCTCGAAGCTGGTCGCGTGCGCGAACGACGCCGACCCCACCCCCGACGCGACGTGCCTGAAGGACCCGCGTGTCTGCAAGGGCGACGCCTGCGGCAGGCACCCCCAGGTGTGCGTCGATCTCTGCGACGCCGCCGGTTACTGCGAGTGGGCGGGGAAGCGGCTCTGCTTCGCGGACGCACGCACAGCGGGCGCGCGCACTCCGCTGAGAGAGGAGTGGGAGCTCGCCTGCAGCCTCGGAGTCAACCCCGACACGGGGCGGAACTTTCGCGACTGGCCGTACGGTGACGGGCAACAGCTGAACGCGGAGACCTGCAACATCGGACTCCGCTCGGGCACGGGCTGCGGGCCCAACCCGACGGGCTGCAGCACGCTGCCGGTGGGGTCCCTCCCCGACTGCCAGGGCTCCGTTCCGGGCGTGTACGACCTTGGGGGCAACGTCATGGAGTTTGTGGACGTCGGGGCGGCGACCCCGGCAGGAGGTGCCGCCGTCGGACCTTCGTTCGCGTTCGGACGGACGGCCTCCGAGGCGCTCTCCGCCAACTGCGGGTTTCTGCTTCGTGGTGCCACGCGAGACTTCGAAATCGGCTTTCGGTGCTGCGCGGACTGAGCCTCGTCGGCCCGGGGGAGACGACGTCGAGCCGCTCTGACAGTGAGTCCGCGACGTACACGCCAGCGTCCGGGCGGACACCAGCGCGGCCACAATCATCGGCACTCGCTTTCCAATCGAGGAGGGCCATGCGCAGTGTTGTAGCCGTGCTCCCCGCGCTCGCGTTCAGTTCGGTGGCCAGGTTCGCGTTCGCGGTGCCCGCGGGCGCAGACGAGCCCACCCCTCCACCAGCGACTGCGGCAGCACCTCCGCCGGCGGCCTCCAGCGCGCCCGCTGAGGACGGTGGTCCCCGACCGCCAGTGGGGGCGCTCTCTGCTATCGGCGGCTCCACCGCGGTTGCGCGCGAGGCGAGTCCCCCGTCCAACCCGCGCGCCCCGCCGCCGTCGAACCCCTCGCGAGCTGAACCCAGGACGAGGTGGGCCCCGAACCAGCCCCTCTTGCTCGTGGGCGCCGGCCTGGCGCTGGTCGGCTACGGGCCGAACTTCGTGGCCGGGTTGCCGAGCGCGGCGGGGGGCGTCGCGCGGGGGATCGTGCTCGTCTTCACTCTCTCCACCGCGTGCTTCGGGGAGCGCCCCTCGGACGTAAAGAACTATATCTGCTTCACGGGCCAGCATGGGGCGGCGCAGCTCCTCATCCCGTTTGTGGGGCCGATCACCTTCGCGAGCTCTCACCCTCGCGACACCGTCCTCAACCCGGACGGCAACCCGCTCTCGGGTACCACGAGGGCCCTCCTCTACACGAGCGCGGCGCTGCAGATCGCGGGCGTCTCGTCGGTGCTCTTGTCGCTCGCCCTGGGTCGCAGCGAGCCCGTTCAGGAGAAAGCCGCGGCGGGTCCATCCATCTACGTGGCGCCCCTGGAGTCGTCGGGCGTCGCAGGCGCCACCGTCGGCCTTTCGCTCGGCGTGCAGCGCTGGTAGCGCCCGGATGTCGCCATCTCGCCGCTGGAGTCGGCGCGGCTGAATGCTACGCTCCGAGGGTGACCACGAAGGGCTGGCCCATCGATCCGAGCGACCCTCGCGCGCCTCCCGAGGACGTGTGGCAGGGCCTCTCCCCAGCCGAGCAGGCCCGTGTGTACTCTTCACTGCCTTCGGAGCTCCCTCGCGCGTCGCCCCCCGAAGGTGATCCGCACCGCCTCCCGAAGACCCGCGCGCTCGAGGCGCTCGGCGAGTATTTCCGCCGCATCGGGCGCGGCGTGTACCTGGGCTCGGAGCTGCCCGTCTACTACCCGAACGAGCCCATGTTCGCGCCCGACCTCATCGCGGTGCTCGACGTGGATGCTGACAGGCTGGGCGAGCGCGAGCGGTGGATGGTCTCGCACGAGAAGCGCGGGCTCGACTTCGCGATGGAGGTGACTCTCCACGGCGACAAGAAGAAGGACCTCGAAACCAACGTCATCTGGTACGCGAAGCTCGGGATCCCAGAGTATTTCGTGCTGGACGCGCGCACCACGCGCCTCATCGGCTACCGCCTCGACGAACGCGACGAACGCGAGCGCGTCTACCGATCGATCGTGCCGCAAGGAGGGCGTTGGCCTTCGCGTGTGCTCGGGCTCGACCTCGCGCTCGAGGGGCGCCGCGTGCGCTTTTTTCATGGATCTGCCGCGCTCCCGGAGGCCTCCGAGCTGATTCAGCGGCTCGAGGGCATGATGGACGGCCTCACCTCCGGAAAGGAGACGGCCGAGCGGGCTCGCGAGGAGAGCGAGCGGGCTCGCGAGGAAGCCGAACAACGCGCGGAGCGCCTCGCCGCGAAGCTGCGTGAGCTCGGGGTCGATCCGGACGCGGTCTGAGCCTCGGCAGGCCCCGAGCGGGCTCGTTGCGGGCTGGTTCACAGGAGGACGATGCGCTCGGATGCGCTCAGCCCACGCAGCAACGCTTCGAATGAGCGAGCTCCACGAGCGCGGCCTCGCTCGGGCAGCCGGGCCTCCACGGATACCAGTCGCCGAACCCCGCGGTGGTGTAGAGCCGCGAGTCTCCTCGAGAGTAGGGGCCCCAGAGGTAGCGCTCAGGCCATAGCCGCTCTCCCACGGACTTCTCGTGAAAGCCGATCTGTCCGCCGTGGGTGTGGCCCGAGAGCACGAGAGCGACGCCCCGTGCATGCGCGGGATCGAAGCCCTCGGGGCGGTGGGACATGAGAAGTCGAAAGTCGGCCTCGCCGCCGGCGCGCTGAAGTGCGCCGTCGAGGTGACGCGCGAGCCGCGGTCGAAGGTCGCCGCGCATCCACACGGGATCGTCGACTCCAAGAATCGCGAGCCGCGCGTCGCCGACGGCGACCGTGCGCGCGTCGTTGACGAGGAGGTCTATGTCCGAGCGTTCGAAGATCCTCCGCGCGCTCGCCGCGCCGTGGAAGTGCTCGTGGTTGCCAAGGCAGGCGAAGGCGCCGAGGCGCGGCTTCAACGCCGCGATCATGTGCAGCGCCGGAGCGAGGAGCGACAGGTCCTCGGCGACGTCGCCGGTCAGCATCAGCAGATCGGGGCGGTCGGCGCTCGCGAGGAAGCGCTCGAGATCGTTCAGGCGGCGAGTGCAGCCGAGGTGGAGGTCGGAGAGCTGGAGGATTCGGAGTCCAGCGAGCTCCTGTGGGAGCCGCGGGAAGTCCATGCGCACTCGGCGCGTGCGTGGGAGCGCGGCGCCGGTGACGAACCCAGCCACTCCGACGCCCAGGCCCGCGGCAGGCAACGCGAGCGTCGCCATCGCGACGATCGCGCGGCGGGCGGGTCGCGGCTCGCGAGCAGGCACGTCTGCTCCGTCGGCTTTTGCCGTGGGCTCGCTCCCGCGAGGCTCGATCGACACCGCAGGAGCGAGGAGCAGACGGTTCAGCGCGCGCCCCACCAGGACCGAGGGCACGAGGCTGAGGCACAGGAGCGCGAGGAGCGGGAGCAGCGCCATCGCGACGTCCACCCCGTAGCTCGCGAGGGGACGAGGGAGCGCGCCCCAGGCGACGTGCGCTCCCACGACCAACAGGGCCACCGCGGCGACGGTCCGCCGCGCGGCGCGCGTGCTCGCGAGGCGAAGCGCGGCGAGCCGGGCGAGGACTACGGAGACACCGAGCAGCGCGGACTCGAGGACGAGCGACTCGCGGAGGCGAAGGAGGGCGATCATGGCTCGCGCCCCCAGCGCCCCCCGCGTCCCCAGGTCTGGTCGCCCAGCTCGGCGGCGATGGTCCGCTCGGTGACTTCATCGACCGAGGGACCTGGAGACGCGAGCTCGAGCAGGGACAGAAGCGGTCTCATCGGGTGACCTCCACTCGAGAGCCTGGGGCCGCGACGTGGACGCACCGCGGAGGGCGCGGGAACAGGGGTTGAATCGTGTGTGAATCGCGCGTGAAAGGACGCCGCGCGAGGCGCCGCTACGGTGGCCGTCGGCGGCGCGCTGACGAGCCCGCCGGACGCGTGTGGACCTCGTGTGAACGGGCGGTGAATCCCGTTCGCAGCCTCGACACACCCGTGAAACATCAGTGAATCAAGGGGTCTGGCGCGTGACTACCCACGAGCGCGCGGTACCGTCCGTGGATGCACAACACCTCGTCGGGACCCCCCATTCCCTTCGCCTCGTCCGCTCGCCCCGCTCGCCCCGTTGACGCCGTGGCCTCGGCCGGTGCTCTCGCCGAAGGGCATCCCCTCGGCGAGTGGGCATATTCGGCCTACTCGGGAGCCGCGCACCCGTACCGGCCCGAGCCCGCGTCGGAGCCGATCGTGGCCTATCCACAATATCGCACGATGCCCGCGCGGCCCCGCGAGCTCGTCGCCGCGGTCGCCCTCGTCGCCCTCGCCGACGTGGCGTTCGTGCGGTCGCTGGAGATCCCCGAGCCGCTCTCGATCCGTGGGGTCACGGCGTCGCTCTTCTTCCTCGCGGTCCCGACGATCGTCGTCCTCGCGGCGCGCGCGCGGCGAGTGACCGCACGCCTCGCGATGGCCGGGCTCCTGTTCCTCGCGATCGCGGCTCGATGTGCGCTCGCCCCGACGCTCGGCACCGTCCTGCTCGGGCTCCTGGGGGTGTTCGCGCTGGCGGTCACCCTGCGGAGCCGGCGCGCGTTCATGACCGACGTCGCGCTCTCGCTCGGCGCGACGTTCACGACCACGCCCCGGCGACTGTGGGCCGCGGCGGTGGGAGCCCGGGGCGCGCTGATGGGTCGCCCGGGCACGAGGAGCCTCGCGCCGATCGTCGTACCCCTCGCGCTCGTCGCGGTCTTCGTGGGCATCTTCGGCCTCGCGAACCCCCTCGTCGGCCGTTGGCTCAGCGCGCTCTTCACGCTCAAGCTCCCCTACGTGGAGCGCATGGTCGCTTGGGTCCCGATCGGCGTGGGCGCCGTGCTCCTGCTCCGGCCCGCTGTCCGGCCGTGGAGCAGAGCCGAATCGGCCGAGACGGACACCCAGGCCGACCGAACGTCACTCAACATCGCGCAGAACGCGATGCTCGCGCTGAACACCCTCTTCGCCCTCTACAACGCGCTCGACGCAGCCTATCTCTGGGCCGGATCGCCACCGCCCGGGGTCAGCGAGCGTGCCTATGCCCATCAAGGCGCGGCGTGGCTCACGTTCGCGATCGCCGCGCTGACGGTCGTCGTGGGGGTCCTGTTTCGCGGCGCGCTCGCCCATGATCCGCGCGCCAAGCTGGGGCGGGCGCTCGCGTTCGTTTGGCTCGGCCAAGGTGTCGTCCTCGCGCTAGGGACCTATCGGCGCCTCGCCATTCACATCACGACGAGCGGCTTGTCGAACATCCGAATCCTCGGAATGATGGGCACGACGCTCGTCGTGGTCGGGCTCATTCAAGTGGGAATGAAGCTCTCGAGGCGGCGCTCGTTCGCGTGGCTCCTGCGACGTCAGCTCGACGCGCTCGCGATCGGGCTCCTTCTGTTCTGCCTGATGCCGACTCACCTCATCTCGGCGCGTATCAACCTCACACGCGTGATGGAGCACGAGTACCAGGCGCTCGTCCACGTCGAGGAAGAGGTCCTGGAGGTCGAGAGCGCCGCGGCCCTCCTCCCCATGGTCGACCACGACGACGAGCGCATCCGTCGCGGCATCGCGGCCCTCCTGCTCGACGAGCGCGACACCCTCCGCGCTGGTCGGCTTCATCATGGGCCGTACCGTGACTACGCGACGACCCACACGCTCCGCAGGCTCGAGGCGGCCTCGCCGAAGCTCGAGGCGGTGCTCGGAGACGTCGCTCGCGTCGACGCCATAAGGCCGTTCGAGTACATCCGAAACTCGGCGATCGAGGGGGAGATCGCGCAGTCGGAGATCGCGAAGGTCGAGCCGGCCGTCTCGAGGAGAGAGAAGCCCCTGCGCGCGTGGATGGACGAGGCGCGCTCGAAGCTCGACGCTACGCGGGAGTCGATCAGCGTGTCCGTGCCTCAGCCACTCGCGGACGAGAATCAGTACAAAGTCATCGTGACGGTCACTCGAGGCGACTCGAAGCGCGAGATCGAGCTCGTCGTCGGGCGCTTCGAAGGGACGCGCGACTGGACGATCCGTGACGTGCGCGAGCTCACGCCGCCGTCGCGCTGAGGGCCCGCCCGCGGCGGTCAGCGTTCGCGCGAGGTCATCGTTGGGGGCCAGCGCCTGCCCTCAGGTCGATGCCTCCGTCGGGCGCTCGACGGCCCGCGCGAGCTCCCCCACGAGCGCAGGCAGCGTCACACGGATCGTCGCGCCGTGCTCGCCGGTCTCTGCGCTCGCTGAGCCGCCGTGGGCGACCGCCACGGCGTGTACGAGCGCGAGGCCTAGGCCCGTGCCGCGCTTCTCCCCTCGGGTCGTGAAGAAGCGCTGAAACACTCGCGGGAGGGCCTCGGGCGGGATGCCCGGGCCGTTGTCGTGAACCTCGAGGTGGACGACCTCTCTCCCGCCCCCGTGGGTCGTCGTGAGCGACACCTGCACGAGCCCCGGCTCCGCTCGCGCACCGGCGAATGATGCCGCGTTGTCGAGGAGCTCCCGAACGAGCGCATCCAGTCTCCGGCGGACGCCAAACACGAGGTGCGGGCCGCGCGCTTCGGCGGAGAACTGGACGCCCGAATAGCGAGGGTCCTCCGCGAAGCGCACGACCGCGGCACCCAGAAGCTCCGCCAGGTCGACGCGCTCGCGATCCTCGCGCGGCATGCCTGCTTCCGCTCGCGCGAGGTCGAGGAAATGGCTGACGAGCGCGTCTAGCTTTGTGGCGCTCGATCCGAGGGCGCGGGCGAGTCGCTCGCGGCGCGCGTCGTCCACCGGGGCCTCGAGCGCCTCGGCCACGGCCGTGATGGCGGCGACAGGGCTCTTCATCTCGTGCACCACGTCGGCGACGAACGCCTCGTTCTCGGCCCGCCTCCGCGCGAGCGCGCCAAGGAGCGAGTTGAGCGCCGAGGCGAGGTCCCCCACCTCGTCGGCGTGTTCGGCCAGGTCTGCGTTGGGGCTCTCGGAGCTCGCTTTTTCGAGCGCCTGCCGCCGGAGCCTGGCAATCGGAGCGGTCACCCTTCGCGCCGCCCAGAAGCCCAGCGCCATCGCCAGCGGTGCGGTCACGAGCGAGAGTCGCAGCAAGATGCGGCGCACGAGGTAGACCTCCTCGACGGGGCGCGCCGAGCTCTTGTCGACGTACACCACCCACGCCCGGCTCTCCCTGTCGTGCGCGGGCCGCGTGGCGCGGCACACGCGGAGGCCATCGCGCGCGCAGTCGATGTAGAGACCGCGCGCGAGCGCGTAGGAGACCTCGGGCCGCGCGAGGATGGGCGTGATGGAGTCGTAGTCTCTCGAGGTCTCGGTGGAGCGGGCGAAGAAGAAGAACGCCTCGACCGGGTGCATGGCGTCGCGCGGATCGTCGCGGTCGACGTCGAGCGCGCCTTCCACGCCCACCCGCGGGACGACGCGGATCCGCGCCCGGTACTTCTCGGCGATCGCGACCACCCGCGCCTCGGACGGGCGATCGTAGGCCTCCACGTCGAGGGTCACGGCGTCGGTGGCGTCGAGGGTCTTGCGCCACAGCGCCTCGGGCACCGTGCGCTCGACCTGGCTCACGACGAACACGAGGAGTGGGAGCGACAGGCCCGCGAGCGCCACGGCGAGGAACACGCGCAGGCGCAGCGAATAGCGCGCCGAGTCGCGGAGAGGGTCGTCTCGCCGGCTCATGTGCGGAGCCGATAGCCGGCGCCGATGACGGTCTCGATGCCCGAGAATCCCGGCTCGATCGCCTCGAGCTTGCGGCGAATCCGCCTCACGTAGGTGTCGACCAGGCGATCGTCGACGACGCCGTCGTCGCCCCGCGCGAGCTCGAGCAAACGGGTGCGCGAGAGCACGACGCCCGGCCGCCGAACGAACGCCTCGAGCAGTCGAAACTCAGTCATCGTCACGGTGATCGCCGTCCCGCGGTGGCGGGCCTCGACCCGCTCGGTGTCGAGCGTGAGGTCTCCACACACGAGCGCCGTTTTACCTGCGCTCGCGGCCTGCGCCTGCGGCGCGTCTTCACGCGCTGCCTCTCGCCGAAGGAGCGCGGTGACGCGGGCGAGCAGCGCGCGGGTCGAGAAGGGCTTCGAAACGAAATCGTCCGCGCCGAGATCGAAGCCGAGGATCTCGTCGACCTCGGTGTCTCGAGACGTCAAGAGAACGATGGGGAGCTTCGAGCCGCGCGCGCGAAGCTCCCGCACGAGCGAATACCCGTCGAGGTGCGGGAGGTTCACGTCGGTCACGAGGAGGTGCGGCGGATCGCGCGTGAGGGTCGCGAGCGCCTCGCGCCCGTCTTTCGCCGTGGAGATCTCATGGCCGGCGTCCGTAAAGGCCAGCGTGAGCACGTCGAGCAGCGCAGCGTCGTCGTCGACGAGGAGGACCCGGGGCATTCCACGCAGGATAGCGCTCTTTCGCGCGTGTTCGGCGCCGGCAGGCGTGGGTCGCGCGCCGTCCGAGCGCGCCCTCAGCTCGCGACGCCGGCGCGGGGCCGCATCACGACGCGGAGCGTGAGCTCGGCGGCGAGGAGCGCGAGGAGGGCGAGGGCGAGCGTCCAGGAGAGGTCGACCTGGGTGTGGGCGGAGCCGCCGGCGCGCGCTCCCTCCCGCGAAGGAGGCGCGGCGCGCGGGCGCGTGTCGAGCTCTCGCGGCGAGGCCGACACCACGCGGCGCTCCGCGCGATCGCCCCGCGTGAGCTCGTACGCGCCCACGAGGCCGGGGCTCGTCCGGACGCCCTCCGCGTCGCGGGTGGTGGCGAGGGGCTCGCCGTTCGGGTCTCGTATCGCGGCTATCGCGAGCGCACCGTTCCCGTCCTCGCGGAGCAGCCACGGCGCGCCCACCTCGGTGCGGCGCCGCTCCGCCCGCGACCGCGCGACGTCGGCGAACGCGTCGAGGAGCGAGAGGAAGCCCGGGCGCAGCACCAGATCGCTGCCATGGACCGAGAAGGGGAGCGCGACCACCCACACCACGCCCGCGCCCACGGCGCGCCTCGCGACGAGCGGGCTGCCGTCGGAGAAGGCCAGCAGGGACTCGAAGGTCGGGATGTCGGTGGGGCCGAGCGTCGCGCGGTCGGGCGCCCCGAGATCGCGCAGGCTCGGGGCGGCCTCGGCGAAGAGGGCGTGCGCGGACTTGGGCTCGGCGCCGTCGGGCTGGGGCGCGCCGCCTGACACGTGGCCGGGGTTCTTTCCCCAGGTGACTGCCTGCGTGAGCACGGGGGCGAAATTTGCGCCGAGCGGGGCCTGGGCCGCCCGCGGGCCGAGCGCGAAGAGCGCGACGCCGCCTCGCTGGAGGAATGCGCCGAGCGCGGCGCGCTGCTCGGGGGTGAGCCCGGGCGGATCGTCGACGACGACGCCCGCGAACGCGGCCAGGTCCTCGAGGCGGTCGGGGAGCTGCGGGAGCGGGCGCAGGGCGAGCTCGGTGTGGAGCGCGGCGTAGGCCTGCTCGACGACCGGGCTGCCGCCGGTCACCACGGTCTCGCTCGCAGGATCGGCGACGACCGCGAGCGCGGTCGGGCCGGCCTCGGTCAGCACCGGCGCGGCGTCGTTGCTCGCCACCGCGTCGGCGCCTGCCAAGCGCGCGACGAGGTCGTCGGGCGCGTCGGGCGCGACCGTGATCGACACCTCGGTCGCGGAGGATGTCACGCCGGGCGAGCTGCCGAACGCGCGGCTGCCGTCGCGTGAGCGCACCTCCACCGAGCGCCCCGCGAACGTCTCGCCCGGCGTGCACGCGACGCGCACGCGCACGGACGTGCCGGCCCGGTCGGCGGTGATCACGGCGCAGTCGGTCACCTTCTCCGCCAGCTCGGGCAGCGGCGCCCACACGGGCAGCTTGCGGTCGGCGCCGAGCGGCGCGCCCTCGGGGTGGCCGTCGGCGCGATCGCTGAGAAGGACAAGTTTCTTGTCTATCTGCGGCAGCCCGGTGAGCAGGCCCTCGGACATCGCCAGGGCCTCGACGAGCTCGGTGGCGCGGTCGCTCGGGCGCGCGTCGCGCAGGGCCGCGCGCACGGCCGCGAGATCGGTGGTGGGCGCGAGGAGGACCCGCGGCGGCGCGCCCGCGAGCACGATCGCGATCGCGTCCCCCTCGCGCGCGCTCGAGACGAGCTGCTCGGCCCCCGCGACCGCCGCCGCGAAGCGCGTCTTTCCGGAGGGGAGCGTCGCCCGCATGCTGCCCGAGTCGTCGAGCACGAGGGCGAGCGCGACGGAGGCGCCGCCGTCACGATCGAGCGCGAGGCGCGAGCAGGTGACGAGCGGGGAGGCGCCGAGGAGCGCGAGCACCACGACCGCGAGGGCGCGCACCGCGAGGAGCGCCCGGTCCTCCAGGCGCGAGCGCTTGCGGGCCTTCGGCGGCGTCGCCGTCACGAGGTGCGCGGGCGCGAACGGCACGACGTCGGCCCGCTGTCGCCGCAGTCGGTGGGCGAGCACGGGCGCCGCGACGAGGAGGGCGACCGCGAGCGCCAGCGCGGTGACGAAGCTCACGCGAAGGGGGTATCACGAAGCGCGCCGCGGGCCAACGCGCGCGGCGCGCGCGGCCGCCGTGCGCGAGTCACCTAAAGAAATCCTGGTTGATCCAGAGCTTGCCCGAGGGCGTGGTGTGGAAGCCGCACGCGACGCCGGTGTACGAAGGCGAGGTCATGTTGATGTAGTGGCCGTGATCTTTGTATGGCTCGCCCGGCCCCTCCGCGAACATCTGGGCGAGGCAGTCGGAGAGCGTGGCCTCGGGGCTCTGGCCGGGGTAGTTGGGGCACGCGTTCTGGGCCGACTCGTGGCAGCGGCCCATGGTCGCGTGGGGACCGGCGCTCGTGTCCGAGGCGGCCTCGCTGTCGACGCAGGCCTCTTGGTCGGGGCGGCGGACCACCGGCCGCACGCCGACCCGCGCGCGGTACTCGTTCGTGCGCGTGACGCATAGCTGCCGCGCCGCCTCGAAGCGGTCGCCCGTGGTCTGAGGCGGGACCTGAGGCGGGACCTGAGGCGGGACCTGAGGCGGGACCTGAGGCGGGACCTGAGGCGGGACCTGAGGCGGGACGTGAGGCGGGCCTCCGAAGCGAGCGAGGCACGCGGCCCCGAGCGGCGTCACCGAGCAGGCGGCGTTGGGCTTGCAGTCCGCGTCCGACGCGCAGCCGCCGCAGGTGCCGCCGGCGCAGTGGGAGAACGCGCACGCGAGATCGGCGTCGCTGGCGCACGGGAACCCGGGCGCGCGCGCGATCGCCGGTCCGGGTGGGGTCTGCGGCCCGGGTGGCGGCGCGTAGGGGGTCGCTGGCGGGACGCCGGGTCCGTAGCCGGGTGGCGCGTACGGCCCGTACGGCGGCTGCGGGGGCGGCCGGGGCGGCCGCGTCTCCTCGGCGCGGCAGGCCGCGACGAGCAGGCACGCGAGCGCGACGCGAGCCGGGAGCCGCCGCAAGACCGGGGTGGGGGCGCGCCTCATGCCGCATTGTCGCGCCTCCCCCGCCGGAGGTCACGCGCGGCGGCGAAGGCCTCGGTTGCGGCCTCGCCGAGGCGAGATACGCTCGGCCGCGTGAGCGCTCCCCAAATTGTCGACGCGTGGATTCAACACCCCACCCCCGCCTTCGCGCGGAACCCGATGTTCCAGACCCTGCGCCGCTGGAGCGCCGACGCCGAGGTCCCCGACGAGATACCCCACGAGCTCACCACGGCGGCCCTCACCTCGGCCGGCGTGACGCGTGCGCTGGTCACCGCGTGGTGGGGCCCCTCCGGGCCGCTGCTCTCGAACGACGAGGTCGCCGCCGTGGTCGCCTCCGCGCCCGAGCTCTACGTGGGAGTGGCCTCGGTCAATCTCTCTCGGCCGATGGACGCCGTGCGGGAGCTGCGGCGCGCCGTGAAGACCCTCGGCTTCCGCGCGCTGCGCATGCTGCCGTGGCTGTGGAACGCGCCGCCGAACGCCGCACAGTATTATCCGCTCTACGCGGAGTGCATCGAGCTGGGCATTCCGTTCTGCCTGCAGGTAGGCCACGCGGGCCCGCTGTGTCGCTCCGACCCTGGGAGGCCGATTCCCTATCTCGACGAGGTGGCTCTCGACTTCCCCGAGCTCGTGATCGTGGGCGGGCATATCGGGTATCCGTGGACCGACGAGATGATCGCGCTCGCCACGAAATACCCGAACGTGTACATCGACACCTCGGCGTACAAGCCGAGCCGCTACCCAGCGCAGCTCGTGGCCTACATGCGCGGCCACGGGCGCCGAAAGGTGCTGTTCGGGAGCAACTACCCCATGATGCTCCCGGGCAGCTGCCTCGCCCAGGTCGACTCGCTCGCGCTCGACGACGAGGCCAAGGGGCTCTTCCTGAGCGGCAACGCGAAGCGCGTGTTCAAGCTCGAGTGAGCGCGGCCTCGCCCCGACACGCGCCTCGTGTCGCCGATGTGTGCAAAGTGCACTTGAATGGCGGCGCCCGCGACGCCGCCCGCGGTGTCACCGCTTGAGCCGACCCTGCGTCGCGCACTGTCCGAGCGCGGGCGAGAGCTTCCCGGTGAGCGTCGCGCGGTCGGCGTTGACGCGCACGCGCCCCGCGCCGCCGCCGCCGCCCGTGCCGGCGTAGTCGGGGATGGCGACGCCGTCGCCGCCAGCGACCGTCGCGTCGGCGCTGCCCTCGCCGCCGGCCGTGCCCTCGCTGGAGTAGGCGCTCGTGGCGGGCGCCTCGCTCGCGCGGGCGTCTTGGCCTTGCTCCCGGCCGCCGCCGGCGCCCCCGTTGGCCGCGACGAGCCCGGCGTGCTCGACCACGGGCGCCTCGAGCAGGATCGCGCCGCCCGAGCCGCCGCCGGAGCCCGGCTGCTGCTTGGCGCCTGGCCCGCCGCCGAAGGTGCCGCCGCCGCCGCCGGCGCTGACGACCCCGAGGGGGCCGATGACGAGCCTGCGGCCCGCGACGAGCTGCACGGCGCCGCCGCCGCTGCCCGCCGTGATCTCGCCGAGGCCGCCCGATGAGCCGCCCACGAGAGGGACGAGCGCGTCGGAGCCGTAGACGCCGCCGCCCGCGCTCGCGGTCGCCGAAGGATCGTTCCTGCCGCCTCGGCCTCCGGCGCCGCAGTACCCGCCGCCCCCCGCGCCGCTGCTCGAGGTGCCCGCGCGGCCGCCGCCCTTGCCCGCGCCGTCGACCTTGCCGCCGCCGCTGTTGTGGGGCGCCTTGAAGCCGCCGGGCGACACCGCGTCGCCGCGGGCGGACACGTCGAGCGAGCCCTCGAGAGAGAACGTGTCGAGCGCGACGAACGCGATCGCGTAGGGCCCGGCGACCTGGATCGCGGCGTTGGGCTCGACGCGCCAGTTGCGTGCAAAGTACACGCCTAGCTTCCCGCCGCCTGGCTGGTCCACGAGCTTGAAGGCGGTGCGGGCGGGGTCGATCGACCTGCACGCGTCGGCCTCGTCGGAGCGCACGTCGCAGCGCGCCTCGTCGACGACCACGTCGCCGAGCTTCGCGACGTCGACTCCGCGGAGGTCGAAGTTCGAGGGCGTGAAGTCGAGCGCGGCCGGCGGCCCGATGGGCCCAGGCAGAGGGGCCGTGGCCGGCGCCGAGGGATCGGTGGGGGAGGCCCCCGGAGCTGCGGGGTCGATCGCGCAGGCGGCGGAGCCGAAGGCGAAGACGAGGGCCATGAAGAGCGAGGGGGCGAGGGCGTTCGAGGTGCGCATGGGGTGGTTCTCCGAAGGGGCGTTCGTGCCCGACGAGCCCCTCTCGGCGGGGGCGCGCTCCGCGTTGCGTGAAACCTGCGTTGCGTGAAAAATGATCCGCGCCGGCAGGGCCAAGCCGGCGGGTCGTGAGCCGGGGCGTGCCACCGAGGTCGGCGCCCCGCCGAAACCAGCGGACTTCGGCCCGAATCGACGGGCACGCGGATTGCTTGAGCGAGGGCATGACCACGTCCCTCCGCCTCCACGCCCTCTTCGCTTCTCTCCTTGGCGCCACGGCTGTCACCGTCGGCTGCAGCGGCGCGATCGCCGTCGAGCCCGACGCGGGCGCAGACGCCGGGGTGGACGGCGCGCTCACCGACGGCGCGCTGCCCGACGGCGCCACGCCGGACGCGCGTCCGCCCGGCGACGGCGGGACGCTCCCGCCCTTCGCGCTCAGCGTGTGCCTCTCCGACGACGAACGAAGCTATCTGTTCCCGAAGGACGCGACGCTGGCGTCGGGCGTGCAGTTCCTCGGGGGCTATGAGCTCTCGGGCGACAGCAAGCCCACCGGCATGAAGCCCTCTACGCACAAGGTGGGGCTCGCGTGCTCGAAGGCCAACGACCCCACGGCGTGCAGCACGGCGCTCGACGCTTTCGAGCCGGCCACGCCGTACTGGTCGGCGTGTCAGGGGTTCTGCCCGCCGTTCCCGGCCCGCCAGGTGCGCACCACCAGCGGCGACACGGTGGCCGTCATCGGCAAGCGCGAGGACGTGAAAAAGGGCTTCTTGCCGATCGACACTCCCACGGAGGCCGTGGCGGCGGTGGAGGCGCGTCACTACGTCGCGTGCGAGTCGGGCAAGAACAACGTGCTCCAACACGCCGACGGCACGTTCTCCGTGAAGGTGATCGACGCGCAGTGCGCCCAGGATCCGAAGGACCCCACGAAGAGCTACGATACGGTCGACGAGATCTCCTTCCGCGTGACGCCCGCCGGCGTGGTGACCGAAGAGGCGCGCGTGCGCGTGAAGGAGCAGCCGACGACCGGTTGCCCCGTCGCGGGGCGAAAGCCCGCGGGCCTCGAGCCGGCGAACACGCAAAGCGAGCCGAGGCGAGGGCGGCCTGGCAACCGACCGGGGGGCGCAAAACACGAACGGGGCGGGCGGCCTGGCAGACCTGGCGTCGTGCGCGGGCGCGTACTTCGCGTCGATGGCGCACCTCGAGGCGGCCAGCGTGATCGCGTTCGAGCGCATGGCCGCGGAGCTCGGCGCGCATGGGGCACCCGAGGGGCTGGTGGCCCGGGCGCTCGCCGCCGCCGAAGACGAGCGACGCCACGCGCGCGCGATCGGCGCGCTCGCCGCGGAGCGCGCGGCCACGGTGCCCGAGGTGGTCGCGGGGGCCTTCCTCCCGCGCTCGCTGCTCGCGATGGCCGTCGAGAACCGCCGGGAGGGGTGCGTGCGTGAGACCTACGGCGCGCTCCTCGCCCACTACCAGGCGCGCGCCTCGGGCTCGCCCGACGTGCGGCGCGCCATGACGGCGATAGCCCAGGAGGAGACCGAGCACGCGGCGCTGTCGTGGGACCTCGACGCGTGGCTGGTCGCGAGGCTCGACGAGGCGGAGCTCGCCGTCGTTCGCGTCGCGGAGCGCGAGGCCCTGCGCGACCTCGCGGCGGAGTGCGCGCAGACCTTTGATGCGGACACCCGCGCGGTCGTCGGCCTGCCTCCGTCGGATATCGCGCTCGCGCTCTTCCGCGGCGTTCAGGCGGGGCTCGGGCTCGCCGCGTAACGCGCTCGGAGCGCGCTTGCGCCCTTTGTCTCCGTCGTTATAATAGACGCCATGTCTCTCATAATGTCGGCCACTGCGCTGCTCGGCGGCGCGCTCATTGGCGGGAGCGCGTCGCTGCTCTTGCTCGTCGAGGGGCGGGTCGCGGGCCTGAGCGGCATCCTCGCGCAGAGCCTCGTCGAGCCCGGGCGGAGCCTGCGCTGGCGCGTGCCGTTCCTCGCGGGGCTCGTCGGGGCGGGGGCCGCGCTCCACCTCGCGCTGCCCGGGGCGTTCGTCGCGCCGCGCGGCGCACCGCTTGGAATCGTGGGTGCAGGGCTCCTTGTGGGGTTCGGGACGCGCCTCTCCAATGGGTGCACCAGCGGGCACGGCGTGTCGGGGCTGAGCCGCCTCTCTGCGCGCAGCGTGGTCGCGACGCTCACGTTCATCGCGTTCGGCGCGCTGGCCACGTACGCGAGCCGCGGGGGCGCCTCGTGAGCGGGCGTGGCCAGGACCGAGCGCGAGCGCTCTCGGGGCTGGCGGCGACGTTCGCGGGCGCCGTGTTCGCGTTGGGCCTCGTACTGTCTGGCATGACGGACACCACGAAGGTGCGCGGCTTCCTCGACTTCACCGGGCGTTGGGATCCAAGCCTCGCCTTCGTGATGGTGGGCGCCATCGGCACGCTCGCGCTCGCGCGGCGGCGAATCGAGGCGCGCACCAAGCCCCTCGCGCGATCGTCGTTCGCCGAGCCGCGGCTCACCGCCATCGACGCGTCGCTCGTGGTCGGCGCGGCCGCCTTCGGCGTGGGCTGGGGCCTCTCGGGGGTGTGCCCGGGCCCTGCGCTGGCGTCGCTGGCGGCCGGCTCGGCCGAGGCGCCGCTCTTCGTGCTCGCGATGGCCGTGGGCATGGGCCTCCATCACGCGGTCACCCGGGCGCCCCAGGTGGCGCGCGCCGTGGCGGCGGAGCACGCGCCGCACGCGGGCCGCGTCGACGGTTGACGCCGTGCTGAGCCCCTATGGATCGACGGGCAGCTTCTCCAGCGTCACCCGACCGGATCGCACGGTGGGCGCGCGCACGGCGTGGCGGGCCTCCTCGGGCACCATGAGCCGAAGGTGCCACGCCTGGATGGCCACTCGGGTCTCGGCGTCGGCGAGGGCGCGCTGGACGCGCCGCGTGAGCCACCAGATGGCGCTGATGAGGAGCAGGTTGGCGACGCACAGCATGAGCAGCGTCGCCTCCGCGGGGAACTGGGCGATCTGCGGGAGCACCTGGAGTCGCCCGCCCTCGAATGAATACGAGGGAGGCAGCACGCCCGCGTATTCGAGCGCCGTGGGCACAAACACGACGGCGAGGCTCGCGGCGAAGGCGACGACCCCGAGCCGCGGCCGGAAGTGGTTCAGCCCGAAGGTGATAGCGAAGCCGAACGCGGCCGTGGGAATGAGCACGAGCGGACCGAAGAGGCGCGTGAGCGCCGCGAGACCCGCGAGCCCGAGCGCCACGATGCCCGCGCTCATCGCGTCCTTCGGCGTGGCCGACTCGCGCTGCTCGACCAGACAGAGCACGAGCGCCCCGCCGAGGGCCGCTGAGATGAAGGCCACGGTGAGCGGGCTGCGCAGCCCCATCCACACGAGGAGCGGGAGCCAAGCGAACCACGAACCGAAGGCGAAGGCGCCGATGCGGGCGGTGACCCGCATGAGAGCAAGGCGCGACTGCTCCATCGCGGCCGCGGCGTCGGGCGGGGTCTTGCGCGGCGGGTGCACCATGAGGCGGGTCATCGTGCGCAGCGCGGTGAGGTTCTTGGCGTCGAGCGCGAGCGCGTTGCCCACGTCGCGCATGGCCTGCTCGCGCGCCTCGTTGCTCGGGTCTTGGTCGGCTAGCGCGAGCTCCGCCCGCGGCGACGCGGCGCGGGCGTACTGCTGCGACAGCTCGCGCCGTCGCTCTCGCTCTTGGTCGCCGTCCAGGTAGTGCTGGAGGGCCTCGTACATCTCGCGGGTCGTCGCGAACCGGTCGAGCGCGCTCTTCGACGTCGCGCGCACGCAGATGGCCTCGAGCGCCGGCGGGACCGCCCGATGGGGCGCGCGGGTGCTCGCCTGCGCATCGACCCCGAGGAGCGTCTGCGCGCGGAGCTGCGTCGCGTCGCCCTGGATGAGCGGCGCGTAGGTGAGCAGCTCGAAGAGCACGGCCCCGAGCGAGAACACGTCGCCCGCGCGGCCCACGGCGCCGCCCGTGAGCTGCTCCGGCGACATGTAGCCGAGCGTGCCCACGTAGCTGCCCGCGCGCGTCCGCGAGCCCGTGACGTCGTCGGACGAGCCCTGGAGATCGGCCTCGTCGTCGACCTTCGCGACGCCCCAGTCGAGCACGTAGACCTCGCCGAAGTCGCCAATCATGACGTTCCCGGGCTTCAGATCGCGGTGGATGACGCCGCGCTCGTGGGCGAAATCGATCGCGAGGCACACGCTGCCGAAGGCGCCGAGCAGCCGGTGGCGCGAGTACTTCTCGGCGGTGGCGTGGTCGCCCTTCGAGAGGAGCTCCACGATGTCGGCGAGGGTGGCGCCGTTCACCCGCTTCATCGCGAAATACGCGGCGCCCGTCTCGTCGGTGCCGAGGTCGTACACCGGCACGATCGAGGGGTGCTCGAGGCGCCCCTGGACGCGCGCCTCGCGGAGGAAGCGCGCCTTCAGGTCGGGCTGCGCGTTGCGGTCGGGGCGGATGGTCTTGATCGCCACGTCGCGCCCGATGTGCACGTCGTGGCTGAGCGACACGACGCCCATGCCGCCCTCGCCGAGGGTCGCCTTGGCGACGTAGCGAGACGATGGGGCGGGGCGCGACTCGGGCGCGGTGACCCGCGGCCCCGATCGCGGATCGTCGAGCGGCGGCAGCGTGAGGGCGTCGGAGTCCGCCTCGCGAGGTGACGGCGCGCGCGGGGACGTCTCGTCGACGAGCGTCGCGGGCGGCTGCCCGGGGTCGCGCGGGGGCGGTGCGTTAGGGGTCACGGCCCGAGACTAGCGCCGCCGCGCCACGAGATCGATGCACGGATCGCCCGGCCCCGCCGGCGCGCGTCATGAGGACGCGTCAGGAGAACTCGAGCGTGCCGTCCTTGAGCGGCGCGTGCCTCAGCGCGACCAGGTCGAGCGGGTAGTTCTGGTAGAGCTTCCACGGCGCCACCGTGCCCTGGCGCGGGAACTGGTCGATGGCCCGCCGCACGTAGCCGGAGGTGAAGTCGATCGCCGGCGCCTCCCTCACGTGGGGCCCCGGCCGTCGGGCGATCACGCGCGTGTGCCCCTCGTCGCGCAGGGTGTTGAGCAGGCGGCACACGAACTCGCACGTGAGGTCGCACTTGAGTGTCCACGACGCGTTCGTGTACCCGATGGCGAGCGCGAGGTTCGGTACGTCGCTGCACATCATTCCCTTGTAGGTCATGGTCTTCTGCGGCTCTACGCGCAGGCCGTCGACGAAGAGCTCGACTCCGCCCGCGAACTTGAGCTGGAGGCCCGTGGCGGTGACCACCACATCGGCCTCGAGCTCGGCGCCGGAGCGGAGTCGCAGGCCGGTCTCGGTGAACGTCTCAATGTGGTCCGTGACCACCTCGGCCCGGCCGCTGCGGAGGGCCTCGAAGAGGTCGCCGTTCGGGACGACGCAGACGCGCTGGTCCCAGGGGTCGTACGTCGGGGTGAAGTGCTTGTCGACGTCGACCGTGCCCCGGAGCTCCTTGCGCACCAGATTGACGAGCATGCGCTTCGCCTGCGCCGGGTAGCGCTTGCAGAACCTGTAGAACCCGAACCCGAACGCGACGTTCTTCCATCGCGTGAGCGCGTAGGCGGCGCCGGGGAGGCGCTCGCGGGCGGTGGTCGCGAAGCGGTCTCGCTCCGGCAGGGACGCCACGTACGAGGGAGACCGTTGGAGCATCGTCACCTTCGCGGCGCGCTTCGCGAGCTCCGGAACGAGGGTCACCGCGGTCGCGCCCGAGCCGATCACGACGACCTTCTTCCCCGCGTACTCGACGTCAGGGGTCCAGCGCTGCGGGTGCACGATCACCCCGCGGAAGAGCTCCCGCCCCACGAAGTCGGGGGTGTAGCCCGCCTCGTAGTCGTAATACCCCGAGCACATGAAGAGGAAGCTGCAGGTGAGCACCTTCGCGGCCCCTCGCTCGCGCACCTCCACCGTCCAGCGGGACTCGGCGGTGGACCACCGCGCGCTCACCACCTCGCAGCCGAAGCGGATCGCCCGGTCGATGCCGTTCTCGGTCGCGGCCTCCCGGATGTAGGCCAAGATGGCGGGACCGTCGGCGATGGCCTTGGGGCTCTCCCACGGCTTCCACGAGTAACCGAGCGTGTACATGTCGGAGTCGGAGCGGATTCCTGGATACCGAAACAGGTCCCAGGTGCCCCCCAAGTCGTCGCGAGCCTCGAGGACCGCGTACGAGCGCTCCGGGCACGCGGTCTGGAGGTGATACGCGGCGGAAATGCCCGAGAGGCCTGCGCCCACGATGAGGACGTCGAGGTGCTCGGGATTGGCGGCTTGGCTCTCGTCCACTCGGGCTCCTTTCGGGGGGCCCGCCCACGATACCCCACGCCGCCGCCCAGGTCGCCGTCGTCGCGTCGTCGCGTCGTCGCGTCTCTCGCGCTCGTCTCGCTCGCCTATTTCTTCGCGAGGGCCGCGCGGAGGCCGTCCTTGGCGAGCGCGTTCTGCGGCGCGATCTCGAGCAGCTCGGAGAAGATGCCGCTCGCCTCCCGCGAGTGCCCCTGCTTCAGCTCGGCCCACCCGAGGCCGGCGCGGGCGTCGACGTCGCTCGGATAGGCGCCGACCAGCGCGCGGTACGTGGCGGCCGACTCGGGCAGCTTCGCCTGGTTGAAGAGCGCGAACGCGAGCCGCAGGGACGCCGTGTAGTTGCCGGGATCGCGTCGCAGCACGTCGCGGGCCGTCGCCTCGGCGTCCACCCAGCGGCGGAGGGCGAGCAGCGGCGCGAGCTTGCCCACCCGCGCCTCGACCGAGGCCGGCGCGGCGGCGATCGCGTGCGTGTACGAGGTGATCGACTCGGCGTGGCGACCGGAAATGTACAGGAGCCACCCGCGCCGGAGCTCGGCGACATAGCCGTTACGCTGGGGTGCGGGGAGGCTGTCGAGCGCCGCGAGCGCCGCCGGGACCTTGCCCTGCGCCTCGCTGTCGTACGAGAGCTGAAAGGCCTTCGCGGCGTCGCTCGGCGGCGGCAGCGTGACGACGGCGGAGGCGACCGTCGCGCTCCCCACCGAGCGCTGCTCGGCGCTGGCTCGGCCAGTGCAGCTCGCGCCGAGCGTGAGTCCAAACATCATCAGCGCGAGAGCAGAGAGATTGCGGTTCTTCATGGGGGATCTCCTTCGAGTGGGCAACGACGTGATGAGAGCTTCAGAGGGCGGGGCGAGCGCCCGCGAGCGCGTGGACGGCGCCGCGAGGCGGGGATGCCAGAGAGGCGACCTCGCGAGGCCGGGAGGGGACAGGCTCGAGCGGCCGGACCAGGTCGGGCGCGCTGGCTTTCGGGGAGGGCGCCTCGGCGAGCGGCAACCCTCGCCGCCTCACGGTGAGGGTCCGTCCGCGGGTCTCGACCTCGAGCGAGAGGAGGCCATCGGCGGGAGACAGCTCGGCGCGGGTGCGCACGATGGGGGCTCCACGTCGCGTGGCGCGGGAAGCCCCGACGACCACCACCGACCCGCCCTCGCGCCTCGCGCGATAGGCCATTTCGACTCCGGGACTCGGGGCGAAGGGCGCCACGAAGTCCCACGCGAACCGGGCGATCGCGCCGAGCACCCCACGCGCCGACCACCGCGCCGCGAGGTAGTCGAACCACACGAGCTTGGGGTCGGCGTCGAACGGGACGCGGGCGAGGGCGGCGCGGAGCAGGTGGAGGGACGAGCGCGTGTCACCCGTGACCTCGAGCGAGGTGAAGACCTCGCCGGAGCGGGCCAGGTAGAGCCGCGCGCCGAGCTCACGCGAGCGGAGCACGAGGTTTCCCAGGAGATCGACCTCGGAGTGGAGGTGCTCCACCGCGCCGGGGCCGCTCGTCACCTCGAGCACGACGCCCGGCTCGAGGGCGAAGCACGCGGCGCGCTCGGCGTCCGCCTCCACGTTGCGGAGCTGCTCGTTCACGGTGGGGACGTGGGCTCGGTGGAGCTCCGGCCCCGCGTCGTCGCCTTCGAGGACCGCCTCGGTGAACGTGCATGGGAGGGTCGGCGCGCCGAGCTCGGGAGTGCCCTGAAGCTGGAAGTGGAGGTGCGGCCTAGGGGAGCGGCCCGAGCTGCCGCACAGGCCGAGCACCTCGCCTCGCAGGACGCGCTGGCCCACCGCGACCTTCACGCTGCTCTTCGCCAGGTGGGCCACCAGGGAATACACGCCCGGCGCGTGATAGAGCACGACGACGTTTCCCCAGTTGCGCGCCAGGTCGAGGCCGCCCACGGCGTTGTCGTTCACGTCGTTCACGACCTTCGCCACGATCCCGTCGGCGGCGGCCAACACGGGCAGACGGAAGCAGTGGTGGTCCTCCAGGCGCGCGCCGTCGTCGCGATACACGAGGCCGTCGGGGCCCGAGACCTCGAAGTCGAAGCCGTGACGCCAGAGGCCCTGGTGAGTGTGCTCGCCGTCGACGCCCTGAGTGCACGTCCACGTGCCTCGGAAGGGGAGGCGGAACGCGTCGGGCCGGAGGGCGCCTTCACGCGCGAGCCGCGACTGGTCATAGGCGAGGTTCTCCTCGGGTGAGCCGGGCTCGAAGTCGACGGCCTTCGGGGCGCCGTCGCGGCTTCGCTGGCGGCTCGACAAGAGCATGACCGCGAGGCTCGCGCTGAAGGGCAGGATGAGCACCGGCAGGCCCATGCGATCGAGCGGTCCCGCGAGGCCGAGCAGCAGCGCGCCGCTCACGAGGGTGCCGCAAGCCGCCAGGGCGTACGAGCGCGCCGAGGGCACGAACCAGATACCCCCGACGGCGATCGCGGTGAGCGCGCCATTGAGCAACAGGGGAGTCTGCATCGAGGCGCCGAAGTCGCCGAGCGCGTGTGTCAGGCCGAGGCCGATCGCGACGGCGATCGTCGCCAGCGTGGTGGCGATGCGGCTGTGGAGGATGAGGGCCCCGAGCACGAGCGCGCCGGCCGCCTCCTCCGGCGCGAAGAACAGCGCGCCGAAGCCGCGGAGCACGCCCGAGAGCGGCTCGGGCGCGATGGGCTCGATGAGCGGGAGCAGGTGCGTCGCTGGCGGCGCGCCCGCGACCGGCCCGATCCCGAGGAGCGCCCACGACACCAGCACGAACGGCACGGCGAGGACGGGAATCGCGAGTCGCGCGAGGAGCGACGTGAGCGCCGCGGTGAGGGCGACGCACACCAGCGCTGCGCCGACCGTCAACGCGATCGAGGCGGGGCTCGGCGCGAACGTATTGGCCACGAAGAGGCCGACGAACAGCGCGTTGTAGCCGTACGGCCCCTCGCGCAGCGCCCGCGGAGCGAGCCCCAGCGCTCTGAGCGCCAGTCCGCCCGCGGCGACCCCGAGGAGCCCGTGCCCGAGGGCGACGGGCGAGGTGGCCGCCGCGAGGAGGAGGAGGCCGCCGACCACCCGCGAGCGCGAGAAGAGCACCATCGCGTGCAGGTGGAGGAGATCGTCCGCGGCGCGGGCCACCCGGGCCACGACGGCCCGCGCGCCGGTCGCCTCGCTCACTTGAGGAGCCACGACGGCACCCCTTCGTAGGACGAGATGTCTTCACCGCTCTCGGCCCGTCGAATACGCGCGACCCGCCCGCCCTCGCCCACCATGACCACCGCCGGTCGCATGGCGATGAACTGCATCCACTGCGTGACGTTGTAGGCGCCCACGTTGCGGAACACGACGCGGTCGCCGGTCGTCATCGGCGGTAGCGGCGTGGAGTCGCGCAGCACGTCGATGTTCATGCAGAGCGGCCCGTAGAGGACCGTCGGCTCGGGCACGCCGCGCGTGTCGTGGGCGGGCACGACGTCGTGCTTGTACCAGAACGACGTGAAGAGCACGTTCACGCCCGCGTCGAGGACCAGCGCGCGCTGCCCGTCGCCGAGCCGCTTTGTGGCGCACACCGAGCTCACGAGGTAGCCCGAGTCGTCGACCAGGGCCCGGCCCGTCTCCAGCACCAGCGTCGGCAGGTCCTTCGTGGGGTAGTCGAGCTCGGCGAGGCCGTCGCAGATCGCGTCGGCGTACCGGGCGAACGACGGGCTCGCCTGCTCGCCCATCAGGTATTGACCCTTCAGCGTGTTCTGCGAGGCGAAGCCGCCGCCGAGGTCGATGAACGAGAGCATGTGGCCGTACGACGCGCGGAGATCGTTCGCGAGCCCCGCGAGCTTCGAGGCGGAGGTCGTGTAGCAGGCGGGGTCGAGGATGAAGGTGCCAATGTGGGCGTGCAGGCCGAGCAGCTCCATGTGGTCGCTGGCGATGACCCGCCCCGCCGCCTCGCGCGCCTGGCCCGACTCGAGGTTCAGGCCGAACCGGCTCCACGACGGGAGCCCGTCGATCGCCATGTTCACGCGGACCGCCACCTTCGCTTTCCTCTCGAGCCGCGCCGCGATCCGCTCGATGCGCACGATCTCGTCGAAGTTGTCGATGTGGATGATCGAGCCGCCGGTGACCGCCTTCTCGATCGCGTTGTCGGGCTTGAAGGGGCCGTTGAAGTGGATGTGGTCGGCCGGCACGCCGGTGGCGATCGCCTTGTCGTACTCGAACGGCGAGACCACCTCGGCCCAGGCTCCCTCGTCGTGCAGCGTGCGGCAAATGGCCTCCAGATAGTTCGTCTTGTACGACCACGCGAGTCGCACCTTCGGGTAGCGCCGCGACATCGCGTCACGGAGCTCGCGGTAGCGCCTAATGAGCGTGCGCTGCGAGAAGATGAACAGCGGCGAGCCGTGCTCGGCCACGAGGTCGGCGATGGGCACTCCGTCCACGTGGGTGAGCGGCTTGACCGTCGTCTGGCGGCCGAACTTGTTCATCAGGCCAGACTGGTGGCGGACGATCCCGGGGCGCTCGTAGGTCGGAAGTGCGGTGTTCACGGTGGTTCTCCTCGGTTCGAAGTGTGTAATGGAGTGCGGTGATCGCGGCGGTCGCGCTCGGCAGAGCGCGCTCGGTGTCAGGCGCTTTCAGGCGGCGGAGCGCGGCGCGTCGTCGGACTCGACGAACGTGGGGGCCAGCGTGGGAGAGGCGCGGAGGACCTCGCCGCTCGTGAGGATTCGCTCGAGGTCGCCGAGCCCGGCGATCTGGTCGATCGAGATGCGCACGAACACGGTGCCGACCGAGTAGTCGCGGAGCGGCGCGGGCTTCGCGCCGCGGGCCATCTCGACCGCCGCGCGGGGCAGGTTCATGCCCGCCGCCGTCGCCAGGTGGACCCACGCGGGGAACCTCGGGTTGATCTCGAGCAGCTGGTACTGGCCGCTCCTCTCGCGGATCACCTCGACTTCGAACGCGCCCCGCCAGCCGGTGGCCTTCACGAAGCGCTCGGCGACCGCGAGCAGCTCGGGGTCGCGGATCGTGACGCCCGCCCAGCCCTTCCCCTTGTCGGTGATGAGCAGCTTCTTCATGGGCACGGCGCCGATGAGCCCGCCCTCGCCGTCGCCCACGCCGACCACGTTGAGCTCCTCGCCGGAGACACCCGACTGGATGATGATCGGCGCGCCCCAGGTCGCGGTGGCCTTGTGGAAGGCGGCGTACGCCTCGTCCAGCGTGTTCACGAGCACGGCGCCGTAGAACACGCCCTTCACCCAGAACGGATAGGCGATCTTCTCGTGCACGGTGGCGAGCTCGGCGGCGGTGTTCACCACCACGGTCTTGGGCACGTTCACCTCCGCGCGCCGCCCTAGCTCCGCGAGGTTCGCCTTCGAGCGGAGGTCGAACTGGGCCCGCGTGGGGAGGAGCGTGACGATGCCCATGGCCCGGAGCCTGTCTTCGATGGCGATGAACGCGGGGAGCTCGGCGTCCAGAGTGGGGACGATCACGTCCAGTCCGACGCGCGATTGGATGTACTCGATGCGGTCGAGGTACGCCTCGAGGCTGGAGGAGGGATAGGGCAGCAGGAACACGTCACGGACGATGTCGCCCGCGTACACGCCCGGGTCGAGGGCGTCGTAGGCGAGGCCCACGAGGCGCTCGCCGCCGCCACCCTCGGCCAGGGAGCGGATGACCCCGACGCCGGGCGCGGGGTTGTCGGTCGCGTTCATGCCGGTCACGCCGATGCTGAGGGGTCGCTTCTTCATGGGGTGTCTCCTGAATGCCTAATTGGAAATTCGCGTAACGCAGGTGATCGGCGAGTCGATGTGCGGCTCAGGCGAGGGTGAAGTCGCCGTTGAGCAGGCCGTGCTGGCGGAGCATCTGCACGAAGTCGAGGATGTCCTCGCGCGTGTCGCCCGCGAGCAGCTCGAACCGCTCGGCGAGCCGCGCCACGATGGCGCTGAGGCCGAGGCCATCGCGGAGCGCGAGCAGCACGGTGAGCCCGGTCGGGTTCAGCGTGAACGTGGCGCCGGAGGTGGGGTCGAAGACGAAGCCGGAGTCGCTGATGGCGAGGTTCTGGAGGGCGGCGACGGACATGGGGGTGCTCCTTCTTGGGTAGGGGTGGCGACTGTTGGGGAGTGGACGGGGAGTGGGTGCGGAGTGCTTGCGGAGTGGCCGCGCGCGAGGGCGCGGTCAGAAGGTGAAGATCGGGCCGAGCGTGACCGCGTGAGAGTTGCTCTCGGTCGCGCTCCCGGTGGTGGCGTCGGTCCAGCGCAGGCGATCGAGGGCGTAGGTGGCCTGCAGCGACACCACCGAGCCGAGCCGCACGCGCGCGCCGGCCCAGGCGCCCCAGCGCACGCGCTCGAGGATGTCGTAGACGGCGAGCTGGCTCAGGTACGTGGGGCGGATCTCTTCGCCGTATTTGCCGCCGGCCCAGAGCGAGAGGGGTCCGGCGTCGAGCGCCGCGGTGAACGAGCCGGTGGTCTTCACCTCGCCGCCGGCGACCTGCACCGCGACGCCCGGGACGAGCCGGAGCGGCCCTACCGGGATGCTCCACGACGGCGCGATGCGCGCGATGGTCTGGTCGTCGTAGAGGCTCAGCGAGGCGTCGAGGAGGAGATCACCCGCCGGGCTCCAGCGGCCCGCGAGGCCCACGTGCTTCGACGTGCCGATGACGCCGCTGCCGTCGAACACCAGCGCGCCCTGGAGGAACAGCGCCGCCGCGGGCCGCTCGTAGCCCACGAGGCCGTACACCTCTTGTTGGGTGAAGGCCGACACGCCCGAGCCCGCGGTAGGCGTGAACGCCATGTGGCGGAACGCGCCTTGGAGCGTGAGGCCGCCCGCGGTCTGGCCGCGGACGCCGGCGAGGACGCCGGTGCCCGAGCTCTTGTAGGGGTGGCCCGGGAAGAAGTACTGGTTCCAGGCGGCGAACAGCGACACGCGGCCGGTCGCGCTCGCGGGCTCTACGCAGGCCGCCGCGATCTCTTCGGCCTGCGCGTCGTCCGCCTCGAGCATCGGCGAGAGCTCGCCCCGCGCGTCGTCGCAGCGGCCCTCGCGTACGAGGGTCCACGCGAGCCCGAGGCGCGCGTCGATCGACTGCGGCGCGAGCGCGAGGGCGGCGCGGTAGGCCCGCTCGGCGTCGGCGTAGCGGCCCGCGCGAAAGGTGACCCACCCGAGGCGAAGGCGCAGCGCGTGGTCCTGCGGGTAGACCTCGAGCACCTGCTCGAGGGGGCGCGCCGCGCCGACCAGATCACCGCGCTGCTCGGCCTCGGCCGACGCGGCGAGGGCGCTCTCGTACGGGTCGGCGCCCTGCGCGGCCGCCGTGCGAGCGAGCGAGACGACCACGCAGAGCGCGGTGAAGGCGAGCGCGAGCGGGCGGTGGTGGAGGTGGTTCTTCATGGCGAGGGGCACTGGGCGGAGCGGGCACACGGGGGCGTCCGGGCCAGGTTGGCCCGTGGAATGGGGAGCCCCGGGCGTCGCCTCACCGACGACCTTGCCCTTCAGCTCTCGACATGTAGGTGCAGTGGCCCCTTGGAAACGATCACGCTCCCGGCAAGTTTTTTTCTTTTTTTCTTGCGGCCGAGCGCTGAATGCAGGGGGCCTAGGGCGCAACCCGGCCACGCCTACGGCGGAGGCGCAGCGCGGCCACCCCCCGCGGCGCGCCGCGAGGGACCTCTCATGGGACGTGGCGCGCTCGTGCCCGGCCGATCACCGAAATGGGAGACGGCCGAGAGCGGGTGCCCTCAGCCGTTGTTCGTCGCCGCGAGAGCGCTCGCGGAGCTCGCCTCGGACTACTTCTTCTTCTTGAAGGACAGCGGCTCGGCCGCGGGCTCGAGGACCTCGATCTTGCCGTAGGTGAGCACGCCGTTCGCGGGATCGCTGACGATGCCCGTGCTCGCCTTCGAGAAGGTGTAGCCGTACTTGCCGGTGACCTTCACCTTCGCGCCCACGGCCGGGAGCGGGTAGGGCACGTCGACGCTCCACACCTCGTCCTTGAAGAGCTCCTTCGGGGGCTCCTTCAGGTTCTTGTACTTTTCCATCGCCTCGAAGACGCTGGCGTAGTTCTTGGCCCAGCCGAGCACGCGGACCTTCACCTTGGTCTCGCCTTTGGCGTCGGCGATCCAGAACGAGGGGATCTCTGCCACGCAGCCCTCCGGATCGGCCTTGCCGGTCTTGTGGATGGCGCACAGCGGCGCTTCGGAGACGTTCTCCTCGACGATGTACCCGACGAGGGTGATCTCCTTCGCGGTGACCTCCTTGTCGTGGATGCGGCTCTGGAGGTGGTGGCGCGCGCCGTGGATGGTGTACGCGTCGCCCGACTTGATGGGGTTCGTGGGGAGCTGGGGCACCGCGGGGATCGAGGCCTTCTTGCCCGACCAGGCCGGAGTCGCCTTGTAGGGCTCGTCGGCGTTCCCGCAGCCGACGGACAGCGCGCTGGCGGAGAAGGACGCGAACAGCAAGGGGGCGAGGGGGTGCATCCACGTACGCATGGCGTGGGGTCTACCACGGTATTTCCCGGCGGGACAAGCGCCGCCCGTCTGCCCGGCGGCGCGCCCGCCAGAAAAGACGGCCCTTCGGGCTTTCCATCCGGGGCGGGAGTCGGTACCTTCCAGCCATGGGTGTGAGGTTTCGTTGGGGCGTCGGGGCCTCGGTCGTGCTGCTCGCGAGCGCGAGCGCGTGCGGGGGGAAGGTCGGCGAGGAGGGGCCCGCGCCCACGCCCACGCCCACGCCCACCACGACGGCGTCCACTCCACCTCCCCCGCCGCCCGTCGTCGACGGCGGGGTCGGGCCGCGCCAGGTCGCGTGCAAGGGGGGCAGCTCGTCGCTCGCGCGGCTCCCTGGCGAGCGCGCGGCCCACGTGGCCGTCGCCCTCGACACGGGCGTGCTCGTGCTCTCGTCGCGCGACGCCTCCGACAAGGTGCACGTCCGCGCGCTCCGCGACCCGGTGAAGGGGCTCGAAGAGCTCTCGGTGCACGCCGGCGCCGCGACGGCGGTCGCCGCGTCGGGGCGCCGCATCGCCTACGCCGACGACAAGGGCGTCGTGGTGGTGAGCGTCGCCGACGGCGCGCGCGTCACGCTCCCGATCGCTGCGCCGGTGCGGTTCCTCGGCTTGCGAGACACCGACGCCTTCGTCGTCACCGACGCAGGCCTCGCCCGCTATCCGCTCGCCGGCGGCGCCGAGCAGGCCATCTGCATCGGCCCCACGTGCAAGGTCCCCGGCATCGCCGGCTTCGACGTGCGCGGCGCGACGCTCGCGGTCGTGGGCACCGACGGCGCGCTCTACGTCGGCACCGACGTCGGGCTCCGCCGCGCGGCAGGCGCGGTGCCCGGCCCCGTCGCGGTGGGCAGCGGCTTCGTCGCCTTCGTCTCCGCGAACCCCGCGTCGCCCAAGCTGCCGTCGCTCGGGATCTTCCGTCCGCTCGACGAGGAGGTGGAGCTCTACCCGCTGCCGGTCACCAAGGGCGCGTGCGCGCCCAACCAGGTCGAGATGCTCGGGCTCGCGTCCGACGGCGCGCGGCTGGCCTTCAACACGAAGGAGAGCTACCCCTGCGCAGAGGCGCCGCAGAACGTCGCGTTCGCGTCGCGAGCCTCCCGACCGGAGGCTGGCATCGTGCTCGTCGGGGCGGCGGGGGCGGCGGCGCTCGCCGTCGACGACCTGTGCGCCTACGCGCTGCTAGGGAGCCCCGACGCCTCGCTCGGCTCCTTCGAGGCCCCCGCGCGGTAGCCGCTCCAGACTCACAAAAGCGAGTAGGTTCATGAAAATAGAAGCAAGCCCTGGCCGCGCCTCCGGGTTCGAGTCGCCGTGCATGACCGTGGTCGAGGGGGGCCCGAGCGGGCTCTCGCTCCGCGCGCCGCTCGAGTCGGCCCGCGACGGCGAGGCGCTGCTGCCGGCGCCCGCGGGCCTCGTCGCGGGCGACGTCGTCGCGATCGATCTCGCCGATCCCGCTCGTCACGAGCGGTTCGCGCGCGCTGGCACGGCCCGGGCCGCCGTGCTCCTCGCGGCGCTCGCCGTGGGCGCGAACCCCTTCTTCCCGGCGCGCGTGCGGCGTGAGGTCGCCGCGATCGATCTCGACCGCTCGCTCGCCGAGCGCGCGCTGGTCGACCTCACGTCGCTCCCCTTCGTCACCATCGACGCGGCCACGTCGCGTGATCTCGACCAGGCGCTCCACGTCGAGGTCGGCGGCGGCCCGGGCGTCGCGTACGTGGTGCGCTACGCGCTCGCCGACGCGGCCCACTTCGTGCCGAAGGACAGCGCGCTCTTCGAGGAGGCGCTGACGCGCGGCGCGAGCGTGTATCTTCCAGGTTTCTCGGTGCCCATGCTCCCGAGGGAGCTCTCCGAGGGGGTGGTGTCGCTGAACCCCGACGGGCCGCGGCGCGCGCTCGTCTTCGAGGTGCGCGTCGATCGCGACGGCAAAATCCTGAGCACCGACGTGCGTCGCGCGAAGGTGCGGAGCCGCGCGAAGCTCGCGTTCCCCGACGTGCAGGCGCTCTACGACACCGGCGGCGGCGCGCTCTCGCGCGTGGAGTTCTCCGCGAGCCTCGAGGCGCTCCGTGGCGTCGGCGAGGTGCTCATACGCGAGGCCGCGTCGCGGGATGTGGCCCGGTACCGCCGCGGCGAGACCGAGCTCCAGCTCACGGGGCCCGACGGCGCCGAGCTCACCCTGGTGGACTCGCCGCGCGCGGGTCGAGATGTACAACGAGCAGCTGTCGCTCCTCGTCAACCGCGAGGGCGCCCGCATGCTCCTCGAGAGCCCGGCGCCGCACGTGCAGCCCATCTACCGTGTGCACCCGTCGCCCCCCGAGGAGCGCCTCGCGAGCCTCCGCGCGCCGCTCGCGACCGTCCCCCGCGTGCACGGCCTCGGGCCGCCCTTCCACTTCGACCCGGCCGAGCGCCCGCTCGCGGCGTTCCTCGCCGGGCTCCCCACAGAGGGGCCCGAGGGCCGCGTCGCCGACGCGGTGCACCGGCAGGCCATCGTGGTGAACGCGCGGTCGTCGTTCTCGTCCGGCGTCGGCGAGCACCACGGCGTGGGCGCGGAGGCGTACGCGCGCTTCTCGGCGCCCATGCGCGAGGTGGTGGGCATCTTCGTGCACCACGAGATGGTCGAGCTGCTCGGGGGCGCGGGCGGCGCCGACGACCCGCTGCGCGAGCGCGTGGTCACCGCCGCGAACCACTCGAAGGACACGCAGCGCAAGGCCAACGATCTCGTGGGCAAGCTCTACTTCGACGCGCTGTTCGGGCGCGATGTGGCGCTCCCGCTCGCGGAGCGTCCGCGCCGTCGCGGGACGATCATGGGCTTCACGAGCTCGAAGGTCCACGTCTCGCTCGACGAGCCGCCGCTCGACGTGAAGCTCTACGTGCGCGACGTGGGCCGCGCGCGAGGCGGCGCGTGGCTCGTCGTCGCCGACGACGGCGCCTCCCTGCGTGACCGGGCCGACGGCGCGCTCGTGGCGCGGCTGGGCGACGAGGCCACGGTGTTCACCGAGGGCCGCGACGCGCGGCAGGACCGGTGGATCCTGCAGCTCGAGGGGAAGGCCTCGCCGGCCTAGCTTGGCTTGGCTAGGCCGCGTGCTGATTCGCCGGCTTAGGCGCGACGCGCCACCTCGCGGGCCATGCGGTCCTCCTGGGGCGCCTGTGGTGGTGACCTCCTTGCTCGCGGCCTGCGCGAGCGGAGCTGGAGGGCGAGCCGTCGTCGCTCGAGGACGCCGGCGCCCTCCGACGCAGGACGCCCCCCCAGGCCTGCGGACAGCGGTCGTGACGCAGAGCGACCCAGACTCGGGCGCTGGCCCTGACGCAGGCCCCGGACGCCGAGCGACGCAGACTCGGGCGCGCTCGTCGACGGGTGCCCTGGGCCGAGATGGCGCGCATCGGCGGCTTCACCGTCGATCGTTACGAGGCGACCGTGGTCACGGTCGAGGGCGGCGTGGAGCGGGCCCGCTCCCCCTACGAGACCTCGGCGAGCGGCGGCGCGAAGTCCGCGCCCGACGTGGTGCCGCGAGGTACATCTCGCAGGTGGAGGGGCGGCGGCCTGCGCCGCGGCGGACTAAGCGCCTCTGCGGCGCAGAGGGAGCTCGCCCGCGTGCCGCGGAGACGACGCGGGCGCGCCTACCTGCACGGTGGCACCACGCGAATGCCTGGAAAGTGCAATGACGGAAAGGGCCCGTTCGTGCCGCGTCTCTTCGAGGCGAACCCGGCGCCTGGACCTACGAGGTACTTCAACGACCCTCGCCTGAACCAGCTGGACGGCGGCCTCGCGCGGACGGGCGCCCACCCCGAGTGCCGCTCGCCACATGGTGTGTACGACTGCGTGGGCAACCTCCACGAGTGGACCTCCGAGCCGGTCGACGCGCGGGGTCACGCGCCTTCGCGGCGGCTTCTGCGACGACGCCGAGATCAACGGGAAGGGGTGCCTGCACGTCAAACGTCGGCGCACGAGCCGACGTACCACGACTACTCCACGGGGTTCCGCTGCTGCCGTGACGCGAGGTGAGGCGCGAGGCCACGGCTCGCGCGGTCGTGTGCGGAAACGTAGCGGCGGGTCGCGCTCGCACGCGCGTACGCTTGATTTCTGTAGCGCCCGCGGGGCCACGAGAGTGGCACACTGCGCTCGCCGCGCCACGGCCGGCGGAAAGGCCAAGTCGGTATGGGCGCTCGTGGGCGGCGAAGCGCGGGGTCACGGTCGTTCATCGCGCTGGTCGTGGCGTGCCGGGCGCCGGCCGAAAACTGCACGACGACGCTGACCTACGGAGGCAAGGTGGTCCGCGCGACGGGGCGAAGCCGACCGCTGGCCGAGAGCATGGCGTGCGGTGCCTACTGCATCGAACACGACCCGGACCCGCGGCTTGTACGAGGCGTGGCGGGCCACTCCCGTCGGCAGGTCGTCCGCGAAGTCCCGCGAAGAGGCCATGCGCACGGAGGTGCCCATGCACCTAGTCCAGCGGCGCTGCGCCCTCCGTTGCACCTCCGAGCTGGTCTCGGGCGCGTCCCCGCGGCGACCACCTGCAAGCGCACGTCGCGGTGAGCGCCGCGCGAGCGCGCGCGTGGAGCTCTCACGGACCGTCCCAGGTGGCCCGGCCCGCGGCCTCGGCGCGACCCGGCTGAGCCACGCGCCGCGAACGCGGTACGCTCGAAGTATGGCGCGGGTCCGGCGAGCCTTCGCGGTCGGGGTCTCGCTGCTCGCGGCGTGCGCGGGCGCGACCCCGTCGCCGAAGGGGGTCGTCGGCGCGCCGGACGCAGGCCCAGACGCCCCAGGCGAGGTCGACGGCTGCCCCGCGGAGATGGCGCGGATCGGGACCTTCTGCGTCGATCGCATGAGGCCGCGAGGTCACGGTGGAGGGCGGCAGGAGCGGCCCGCTCGCCTTACCAAACGGTAGGCGACGCGAGCGTGCGCGCGAGGTCCGCGCCCAACGTCGTCCCGCAGGCCTACATCTCGCAGGTCCAAGCCGCCGCCGCGTGCGCCGCGGCGGACAAGCGCCTGTGCGCCGCCAAGGAGCTCGCGCGCGCGTGCCGCGGGGACGACGCCGGCGCGCGGTACCCGTACGGCGGCGTGACGCACAAGGCCCGCAAGTAACGAGGGGCAAAGGGCCGTCCGTGCAGCGCTTCTATGGCAACGATCCGATGCGCTGGACCTACGAGAACTTCAACGATCCTCACTTGAACCAGGTCGACGGCGGCCTCGCGCGGACCGGCGCCCACCCCGAGTGCCGCTCTCCGTATGGGGTCTACGACTGCGTGGGGAATCTGCACGAGTGGACCTCCGAGCCCGCCGACGCCAAGGGCCACGCGCGGTTTCGCGGCGGCTTCTACGGTGACGCAGAGCAGAACGGCCCGGGGTGCCTGTACGTCACGTCGGCGCACGAGCCGACGTACCACGACTACTCCACGGGCTTCCGCTGCTGCCGCGACGCGCGGTGATCGGGGCCGGCCAGAGGCGTCCTCATCGGAAGCAGAGGCCTCCTCATGGGAAGCCGACCCCATCGAGGTGCCCCGACTGCCCCGGCTGCCTCGGGCTAAAGCCCGAGGCAGGGGAAGAGACCAAGGTTGTTGGGCGACAAGCCCGCAAGGCGGGCTCCATTTGCTTCGGTTGTCGCGCCTCCTCTTCACCGCCGGAGAACCCAACCTCAGTCTTCGAGGGGCTCCGCCGCGCTGCCGAGACACGCCTCGACGTCTTCGGCGCTGACCACGTCGCCTTCGGCGAGCCGCACGAGGCGCCGCGCCAACACGAACAGCTCCGGCTCCTCCCCAGGGAACGCGTAGTCGAGCAAGCGCCCGAACGCCTTGTCCGACAGGCCCACGGGGCGCCCCCGCACCCGCAGCCCCTCGCGGGCGAGCGCGTCGGTGACCATCGCGCGGAGGTCCTCGGCGCGGTCCTGCAGGCGCGGGAAGACGATGGGCTCGATCCCCGCGTCGCCGAGGCGCGCGAGGAGCTGGGGGTCGAGCTCGCCCTCGTCGGCGAGCAGCTCCGGCGGCCGGGTGCAGGTGAGCGCCAGCGGGATCTCCAGCGGCCTGGCCGCTCCCAGGGGCACTCGTCGAGCAGCGCGCGCGACGAGGCGCTGCACCTCGACGGGCAGGGCCGCGCCGTCGACGAGCACGACACGCCGCCGTCGGCGAGCGCGAGCGGCGAGGCGTGGGGGCGGTTCCACGCCTCGGGATCAGCTCCGCGGTCGCCGCGCCGTCGACCACGAGGGGCGCTACGCGCGTCGCGGGCTCGAGAGGTGAGCCTTCGCGATGTACGGCATCGCGTCGACGCCCGAGGGCGCCACTACCACCACGGGCGCGCGCGGTGAACGCGCCGCTCGAGGGTCTCATAATGGGCCATCCTGATAGATGTAGAATACACGCCTACGTGGGCGGGCCGGCGAGCCTTGCCGGTGGCCGCCACGTTGCGCCCCTCGTCGAGCGCCACGCGGTGACCGGCCGCTCGACCCGGTCGGCGGCGCGCTCGGCGCGGTCGGCTGCGGCCCGCTCACGCCCGAGGCTTCCTGGAGCGCCCTCGCCCTGGCACGCGGCCGAGAGCGTGTCGGCGAGGCGCTTCCAGCGCGAGCACCTCCTCGAGCGAGAGCGGCTCGTGGCGCGCCCCCGCACGAGCAAGAGCCCTCAGGTTCTCGCCGCCGCGACGACCACGGCGGCCAGCGCGCGCTCCGGTCGGAGAGCCACGCGAGGAGCGGGCGGAGGTCCGGGCGACGCACCTCGAGCGCCCGCAGCACCTCGGTCCGCAGCGTGCCGTGCGGCCCGTCCGCGCACACGGAGAGGAGCGTCTTTGGCAGCTCCGCTTCGCGGGTGTGGGGGTAGCCGGCCGCGTCGATCGTGAGCACCTTGGGGGGCGAGAGCATCCACAGCTCGGGCGAGCCGCCGCGGGGCCCGGTCGCCTCGCGCAGGTGCTCGAGCGCCACCCCCACGGCCTCGCTCGACTCCGACTCGAACAGCGCCTCGTGCGCGCGCCGTCGCCGCCAGGAGGCGCCCCCGGTCGGGCACGAAGGTGGTCTCGAGCTCGGCGACGAAGAGCGAGAGCGCGAGCACGAGCACGCCCGTCGCGAAGGTGATCCCCGGCGCGCCGGCCGGCTCTCCGAAGCTCAGGAGCGCGCCCACCGCGCACACGGGCCCGAGGAAGACGAGCAGGGTCAGGGCGCGCCGCGCGAGCCGCGCGAGCTCCACCGCGTCGCCGTGGCCGAGCACCCACGCGAGCGCGAGCCCCCGGTCGCCGTCACGAGGTCCATCAGCGCCGGGAGCGGCGCCCGCGCGGTGGCCGCGGCGATCGCGCCGCCGAGCGGGAAAGACGAAGGGCGAGCAGCAGCGCGACGCGCGTGCGCTCGCGGGCGCCGAGCTCGAGCCGCGCGGCCGACGCGCGAGCGGCGGCGGCCACGAGCAGGACTGTGGGCGGCAGCGCGGCGCCGAGCGCAGGCCACGAGGGCACCTTGTCGGCCAGGCGGTGCTGCGCGAACGCGAGCAGGCCGAGGCGAAGCAGCGCGAAGGCGGCCAGCGCCGCGGCGAGCACGGGCAAGGCCCAGGGCACGCTCCCGGCGGGAGATGACGCTCGCCGGCCCGCTCGTGCGCGCGAGCGCCCGCGTGGCCGCGAGCACGGCGACGGCGGCGCCCACGGCGGCGAGCGTGGACGGCAAGGCGAGCCGCGTCGGCACGAGCGCCGAGGCGAGGGTGAGCGCGAGGGCGAAGGTCGCGAGCTGGCGCGGCCTGTCGCCCGAGGGATCGCCGGCCATCGGCCGCGGTCGCGTGCCGCGCACCACGAGCACCATCGACACGAGCGCCGCGACCCAGGTCGCGGGCTGCCGCAGCGCGGGTCGCGCGGAGCGCGGCCACCGCGGCGTAGCGCGACCACGACGATGAACACGATCGGCTGGCGCGAGGGGCCGGTGCCGCGGCCCGCGCTCGGCTCGCGCGGTGACGAGGCTGAGGAGCCCGAGGAGCCCGAGGAGCCCGAGGAGCCCGAAGAGCGGGGCCGGGCGAAACGGGGAGCTAGCGGGACGCGCGGGCCATGGACCAGCCCGAGCGCTAGCGCGAAGCGCGGAGAAAGGCGAAAGAACCGCCGCCGTGGACACGGGCGCGCGTAGCGCTACGGTAGGGCCCCGACGAGGCCCCGAGGCTCCGCCGAGCTTGGGGAGTGGCGCCGCGCCGCCGCCGACAGACAAACTTCCTAATGTAGAGTGCCGCCCTCCCAAGGGTAAGAAGCGCCAGTCACGCCGCACCGCGCGTTCGCCCGATTCAACCCCTTCACCCGGAAACTCCGCACCGCTTCCCAGGACGAGACCCGACCCAAGCCGACGATCAATCAGCTCATCAACCACGGCCGCGAGGCCGCCCGTTAGAAGACGGCTTCCTGCCCTCAAGAGCTGCCCGCAGAAGCGTGGCGTCTGCGTCCGCGTGTACACCACCACCCCGAAGAAGCCTAACTCCGCGCTCCGCAAGGTCTGCCGCGTTCGCCTCACCAACGGGATGGAAGTGACGAGCTACATCCCGGGCGAGGGGCACAACCTCCAGGAGCACTCGGTCGTCCTCATCCGCGGCGGCCGCGTGAAGGACCTCCCGGGCGTGCGCTACCACGTCGTGCGCGGCACCCTCGACGCCTCCGGCGCGATCGGCCCCTCGTCCACGAACAAGGCCAACCGCAACCGCAAGCGCTCCAAGTACGGCGTCAAGCGCCCCAAGACCTGAGCGTCTCGCTCGCGCCGCCGCGCCTTTGGCGCAAAAAGTAAAGAACTTCGCTGAGTTAGCTAGTTTTAGGAGTACCCGATGCCTCGTCGCCGTGAAGTCCCCAAGCGCCGGATCACCCCGGATCCCAAGTTCAAGGACAAGCTCGTCTCGAAGTTCACGAACACCCTCATGTACGGCGGCAAGAAGGCCACCGCCGAGGGCATTCTGTACGGCGCGTTCGACGTCATCGGCGAGCGCTTCAAGGAGGAGCCGATCGAGGTCTTCCGCAAGGCGCTCGACAACGTCAAGCCCAAGCTCGAGGTGAAGAGCCGGCGCGTCGGCGGCGCGACCTACCAGGTCCCCGTCGAGGTGCGGCCCGAGCGCCGCGTGGCGCTCGCCATGCGCTGGCTCGAACTACTCCCGACCGCGGCGAAAGACCATGCAGCGAGCGCCTCGCGGCCGAGTTCCTCGACGCGGCGAACGGCCCGCGGCAACGCGGTGAAGAAGCGCGACGACACGCACAAGATGGCCGAGGCCAACAAGGCCTTCGCGCACTACCGCTGGTAGCCCCGGTCGTCATCGCCGCTGCGCAGTTCGCGCGGCGTCGGCGGAAGGCTCGCACCTCGGGACCGGGGTCCACCGGGGCCGCGCCCGGCGCGGGCCTTCTTGCGTCTGGGGCGCGTGGTCGTGTATGGGGACCTCGTGCTCCGCCCCAGTTGCGGCTCGCTCGCCCCGCTTCGCCCCCTCGCGCTCCTCCTCGCCTCGCTCCCGCTTGTGACAAGCCCGCCGAGAAGAGGGCGCGCCGGGCCTCCGCGACGCCCGCCGCGGCCACCCGTGGCTGCGCCTCCGGTCGAGCCCACGAAGGCCGCCGAAGTGAAGGCGCCGGCGGAGCCGCCCACGTCGGTCACCGCGCAGCACGTGCTGGTCGCCTACAAGGGCGCCGAGCGGAGCCCGAAGGGCGTCACGCGCTCGAAGGCGGACGCCAAGAAGCGGGCAAGCGAGGTCGCCGAGAAGGCCAAGGGCGGCGCCGACTTCACCGCGCTGGTCGCGGAGTACTCCGACGATCCAGCCGCCAAGGAGCGGCTCGGCAGCGTGGGGAAGTTCACGCGCGACAAGATGGCGAAGCCCTTCTCCGACGCGGCCTTCACGCTCTCGGTGAACGAGGTGAGCGCCCCGGTGGAGACCCCGTTCGGCTTCCACGTGATCAGCGCAACCAGTGAGGGCGCGGGTCACTCCGGCGGTGGCGCGGGCGGGCGGGGCGCCGGGCACGGCCGGCACGAAGACCTCGAACGTCGTGCCCTCGCCAGCCGCGGTGGTCCACGAGGCGGCCACCCTGGCCACGATGAGCGCCTGGCGGTGACCAGGCCGGGGCCGAGGCCCATCGGCTTGGTCGTGAGGAGCGGCTCGAACATCGACGCCTGGAACCCCGCCGGATGCCGTCGCCCTCGTCGCGATCGTCACGCCTGGCTCGTGACCCCGCGGCGTGAGGGTGATCCGCACCGCGCCGCCCGCTGGCATCGCCTCGATCGCGTTGCGCACGAGGTTGCAGAGCGCCTCGAACACCTGCAGCTCGTCGATG